>JALSGX010000217.1 GCA_026982535.1 Ghiorsea sp.
GCAATCGGAAGAAGAGTTGTTGGATATTGTGCAAAATGCACCCTTTATCCGCTCTGATGAGCAACGGCGAATGCTGGTGCAAGCGGTTGAATTTCACGATACACGAGTGCGTGAAATCATGACCCCGCGTTCGCATGTAACCTCAATCGATATAGGCATTTCCGATACTGATTTGGAAAAAGAAATCTTAAATGCGACCGTGACACGTTTGCCTGTGATTGATGGCGACCTTGACCATATTGTGGGCGTAGTTCACTTGTGGGATTTGTTTGCCAAGAAAATCAAAAAAGAACCGATTATACTCAAAGATATGTTACGCCCATGCCAAAAAATATCCGAGTTGCAACGGGTATCGGGCCTGCTTTCAGAGATGAAAGAGGGCAGTCATATTGCGATTGTGCAAGATGAGTTTGGCGGCACGGCAGGCATTGTAACCCTATCCGATTTGTTGGAAGAAATTGTAGGTTTAATCGCTGAAGACCACACGGAAGAAGCATCTGAAATCAAACAAACTGAAGATGGTAAGTTGGAAGTGGTGGCAAGAGCGCATATTGAAGAGCTGGCTGAAGCATTGGGTAAAGACTTGCCTGAAGGTGGCTTTGACACGGTTGCAGGTTTGATTGTTCATGAGCTTGGACGCATTCCTATGCGCGGTGAGCGGGTGCAAGTTGCAGGCTTAGATATGGTGATTCAAGAGGCTGACCCAAGGCGCATTATTCGCGTTCTCATCACACCCTAAAGATGAGATGCAAGACATAAGCTTGATTGAAACCATCACCAGCATTATGGCAGCATGGTTGTTGTTGGTTGGTGTAAGCTTTTGGGCGAAGCGGCAATCGCTGGGTTTATCCAAAGGCATTCTTATTGCATCCATTCGCGCACCGATTCAATTGCTGCTGTTGGCATTTATATTACACTGGTTGTTCGACATTCAATCGCATTGGGGTCAGGCAAGTGTTATTGTTATGTTTGCTTTATTTGCAGGCTACAACGCCGCATCCTTTCATCATCGCTTTGACCATGCTTGGCTTGCTTCCAGTATTGGCTTAGTGGCCGCATGTGCGGTGACATTGCCGTGGCTGGTGTTTGTCGGTGCATTTGAAGATACATCACGGGCAATTATTCCGCTGGGTAGTATGATTGTTGCCAATGGCATGAATGCAGTTTCGATTATGTATGAGCGGTTAAAACCTGTAGATGGTGTGAAAGCGATTACGGTCAAAGAAGGTTTGCACACAGCTATGATTTCACCGATTAACACGCTTAAAGTGGTGGGTTTGGTGCATATGCCAGGTATATTTGTCGGTATGATTTTAGCGGGAAGCACTGTGTTTGCTGCTGCATCAGCGCAATTGGTGGTGTTGTATATGATAGTTGCCTCAAGTTTCACGGCATGTGTGGTGAGCTTTTTGATGGTCAAACATTT
>JALSGX010000218.1 GCA_026982535.1 Ghiorsea sp.
GTGTTCAGTTAAAGCAGGGGTATTGCCTCTTAGCTTGCGTTGATACGCATTTTTTGGCTCGCTTGCGTAATTGCCTTTACTATCGTTTGCATCTAACGCTGGCAGATCAGATATGGCATCCATCAGTGAAAGTTTAGGCAAAAGCCCAAGCAAGGTGTGGTTATCGCCATGTGTTGGCGTAGGAAGCTGTACTGCTGGAAGCCCTGTTTTCCAGCCAATTACAATGGTTCTTTTCCTGACTTGTGGCAGCCCAAAATCAGATGCTTCAAGCACAGATGACACGGTTTCATAGCCCAAACCATTGAGTTCAGAAGTAAGAGTATTGTATGCTGCACCTTGATACATGGTTTTGAACCCTGCAACATTCTCAAACACCACATAGCGAGGCTGGATGTCTTTGACTGCTCGCAGATATTCATAGAATAAACTATTTCTTGGGTCTTGTTGGTTTTTTGAGCCCACAGTGCTAAAGCCTTGGCATGGTGGACCACCTGAAACCAAGTCAATACGCTTAATGCCCAGAGCGTTTAGCTCTGCGTTGAAATCGATGTGGTGAATATCCTCACAAAGCATTGCTGTGTTTGGGTGGTTCATCGCAAAGGTTTTGGCGAAATCTCTTTCAATTTCATTTGCCAATACCACCTCGAAACCAGCTTGCTCTAAGCCAATGCTTAGACCACCTGCGCCTGCAAAAAGGTCGATAGCTAATGGTTTGGTGGTTGTCATGATATGGATAACTCCAAGTCTTCAAGGTTGGGTATCGGATCAAGCAATCGCCATTTGAAATAATTCTGATCAATAGTAAATACACTTTGCCCCTCCATTTGTTGCCGAGTTATAAAGTGTACATCGCTTTCTTCTATTGAATCGAGCTGAACAAATGCAACTTGACCGTTAAATAAGTCAATATGAATACAAATCGACTTTATTTGTTGTTCTTTGTATATGCTACGAGCCTCTCTGACCTTGTGTTCTTTGATGTCATTGATGCCTTGAAACCCAGATTGAACTTCGATTCTTATCTTTTGCTTATTTGTCAAGTTCCGCCTGTTTATAGAGCTTCCTCAAAAGTATTAAACCAACCACAAAGGCACGAAGGCACAAAGTCAGCAGGCTTATTCCCTCTCCCTTTGTTTATCTGCATCACTACCGCAGCCCCAAAATGTACGACAGCATCGTTGCACAAAGATTGCTCCACTGCCGTTAGGCTGCTTTGCTGGATTGTTCTTCCTCAACATCTGCCAGAGGCTCAAACAGAGATTGCAGCTCTTCTTCTGTCCATAGCGCACTGCCTTTGCTGCCGCTGCCGTGTATGCTATCTGCCAGCGCGCGTTTGCGCTCTTGCATATCGAGGATTTTTTCCTCCACTGTGCCAATGGTAGTGAGTTTATAGACAAACACGGGTTTATCTTGCCCAATCCTGTGCGCTCTGTCTGTGGCTTGGTCTTCGGCGGCAGGGTTCCACCATGGGTCGAAGTGAATCACGGTGTCTGCTGCTGTTAAGTTCAAGCCTGTGCCGCCTGCTTTAAGACTGATAAGAAAGATAGGCACTTCACCATGCTGAAATTGCTCCACTGGCGTGATGCGATCACGGGTTTGTCCTGTGAGCTTAACATAAGGCAAATCAAGCTCCATACACAAGCTCTCAATCAAGTGAAGCATTTCTGTAAATTGTGAGAAGATAAGGATTTTTCGCCCTTCCTCGACCATTTCAGGAAGCATGTCTTTAAGCATATCCATTTTTGCAGAAGGGATGCCATCAGCATCGATTTGTTTCACCAAGCGAGGGTCACAACAAACTTGGCGCATTTTCATCAACGCATCCAAGACAATAATTTTACTCTTGGCAACACCCATAGCTGCCACCGAGTCGCGCACTTTTTTCTGCATGGCAAGGCGAACGCTTTCATACAAGGCACGCTGTTCACCTTCAAGCTCAACGCTGCGTACAATATTGGTTTTGTCTGGCAATTCTTTGGCAACATCTTCTTTAAGGCGGCGCAATAAGAAGGGGCGCACACGAATATTAAGTGCGTCTTGACGAGAAGTACTACCATCTTGTTCAATGGGTTTGCGGAATAAATGGGTAAAGTTTTTTTGGTCATATAAATACCCTGGCATCAAGAAGTCGAACTGCGCCCATAATTCACCCAAATGGTTTTCAACAGGTGTGCCTGTTAAACAAAAGCGATGGCGAGCATTAAACTCACGCACCAGTTGTGAAGCTTTAGCGCGTGGATTTTTGATATTTTGCGCCTCATCCAGGATGAGCATGTGATAAGGCTCATCAATCAAAAAGCCTGCATCACGAGGCAGAAGCGGGTAGGTGGTGAGCACCAAATCATATTGCGCAATATCCTCAAAAAAACGAGCACGATGCGCACCATGCAAGACCAATACCTTCAAATCAGGTGTAAACTTTTGCGCTTCCATGCGCCAGTTGTGCATCAGGCTTGTGGGTGCAATCACCAAAGCAGGGTGATTGAGGCGACCTTCTTCTTTTTCTTTTAAGATGCAAGCCAGTGTTTGAATGGTTTTACCCAAGCCCATATCATCAGCTAAAATGCCATGAACCCCTGTGCGCATTATCCTTTGCAGCCAATTCAAGCCTTCGCGTTGATAATCTCTAAGCTCCGCTTTTAAGCCTTTTGGCGGCTCGACAACAAAAGTATCTTGCGTGTTCACCAAGCTACCCACAATATCCAACCACTTTTTATCATCTTTGATGGTAACTTTTTCGTGGTTTTCCAAGTCTTGTTTGATGGCAAGCATTTGTACGCCAGAGACTTCTTTTTCGATGACACCAGTGGTGGCAAAAAGCTCTATCATGTGTTTAATGATGCTGAACAACATATCACCCGGGATAGACAACATACGCCCATCAACCAAAGGCAAAGGAACATGCTCTACATCTTTGATAGTATTGAGCATATCATCGGATAAGCGTTCAGGGTTTTCTTTAATCCATGCGGCAATGGCATCAATCAGGTCGATAGATTCACCATCAGCAAGTGTGGCAGAGAAGCTGGCTCTACCGACCAACCCTTCACCATCCATGTCCAAGTTCCAGGATGCTGCGGTAAGTAAGTTGTAGCGGAAGTCGCGGCTCATTTCGATGACAAAGCCTTCTTTTTCCAGTTCGGGTACGGTTTCTGCCATAAAAGTGATCCAATCTTGATTGGTGAGGGTGAAGCTGGGCAATATACCTGCTTTTTTCAGCTTGATTGCTGTGACTTTAGGTGTTTCAGCAATGCCACTTGCCAAGAGCTTGAACATGGCGGTATGTTCTGCGTGTTTATCGCGCACATATTCAAGCAATAAACTTCCCTGTTTAACGCGAACAGGCTCATCTGTGGCACCATATTTGGTGCGCTCTTCACCATATTCAAACCAAACATCCAAGCCATCGAAGTGGCTACCATAGATAGGTGAATGAATGGCAATGGAATCAAAGCTTAAAATGATTGTGGGCTGAATGACTTCTTGTTGCAGGGTTAAGCGCTCGGGTTGTGGGATAAAGTTAGGCAGGTTGGGAAGAAGAATATCATCGTCACCTGTAATATCTTCGGGTTTTAGTGGTAATATGTTGAGCAGGTCTCGTGTTTGTTCCTGTGAACATGGCTGGCTGATTTGACCACAAGTGTTTTGTGCGATGTCCAAATAATAAGGGGGAGAAACATGAATAATCATGGCTTCAGGCTTTGTGCGTAAGCTTAGTGTTTGCACACCTTGAGCATCCATATCCCAAAACCATTCAGCAGTTCTGGCTTTATCCATCTTAAGCGCGGGTCTATCTTTATCCCACCAGTGGCAGCGCCCTGTTTTGATAACACGCTCCAACATGTTTTGACCAGCAACACCTTGCAGTAAAAAAGTATCTTCACCCGCTGATAAACTTGCAGCAATGTCTCGTAAAATGCGTTCATCAACAGCCAGTATATAACGGGGAACATTACGGGTAAGAATGCTTTTGCAATGATAAGGGGTGGCTTTGCCATAGCTGTTATCTTTGAGCAGGCGAACAGACTCAAAATGAATGCGCAGTCTTTGCTTTCGATCTGGGCGGATAATGTATAACAAGCGTTGGCGCACATCACTGGGATAATCCTGACGAGCCATGGTTGCAGGTGTGTTTTGCCCTGCGGCACCTAGCCAAGCATGAAAAGGAACTGAGCTTTCTTTTTTCTTGCGTTTTTTGCGGGGAAGGCTGGATGTTTCTGCGAGGGTGGCATACAAGGCAGCTGCGACATGTTCACAGTTGAATTGTAATGGGCAGTCACAATCGCCATCAATATCGTATTCATCGTATGAAATGGAAACATGGTGTGTTTTGGCAGAGGAGCCAATAACCTGGGCAGAAATGGTGTGTTTGGTGCTATCAAATTGCAGGCTTTCAACATGACCACTTTTGAAGAGTTCGCGCCCTTTTTCTAAATAATCATGATCAAAGTTGTCTTCAATAAATGCTGGTGTGATTTCTACAGGCATGGGTTCCTCAGAGGGTGAATGATGTATGCTTACAAAGCGGGTTATTCTTTCGATGAAACCAGGTGAATGCAATAAGAAAAACAATGTTGATATTATGGGTTACTGGTGCTGCTTGCCTTTGGTTTGGTGGCATCAGGTGTCATATGCTTGTCATCATTCTGTATAGCTTCATCCCCCAAATAGGGAGTATAACATGAAAATGTTACTATTATTGTTTTGTTTGTGCATGCCTGTGTTATCGGCAACGGCAGAGGAGTCGGGGCATCTATATGATTTTGATATCGAACAACAACACGACACAAAGCCACGGGATTTTTCAAACGCGATGCTGACCGTTAAGGTGATGTTGACCAAGCTGAAAGAATTAGTGTTTACCTTGAATGACATTCATGAGTTGGAAGCCATCGGTATGTCTTCTAATGATGTAGAGGTGATGCGCTCTGCATTATTGGCAAAAATTCAACAGACCAAAGCGCAGACGCTGCTCTTGATTCGGAGGCTATAATGAGGCTTATCCAGCAATATACAGTAGTCTTGATGGTGGCATTATGGCTTACACCAAGCCTTAGCGATGCAGAAGAGCAGCGACATCTTAATCTGATTGCTTTTCAAGCCAAGCAGGCCAACTTCAGCTATGAGTCTATTTTTACAGGTGAGTTGGGTGAGCTTATTCGTAGTGTTGAACAAAAAGGAGCAAAAGTTGTTTTTGCGACCCATACTGCGGCATTGCAGGCTAGGGATATTATCAATTTACAAGTGGATGTGATGCGCATGACAAAAGCAAACACGCTTGCCAATAGTGGGCTTAATTGCCGGTTTATGTTTGGTGATGAGTCTGATGAAGACTCTTATTTTTATTCCATCAGTGGTGTTTGCGATAGGCTCTCAGCCAGTGCTACAGGCACCCAGCGAGAGCAAGTTTTGGTCAAGCGAAAAATGTTGTCCGACCCAAGCCCTGTATTCAATGTGTGGATGAAGTTTTATGAAGATGTTAAGTCAGGGGTTGCGTTTTATGTGGATATTGATTGAGTCTTACAATATGGGCTGATGGTGAGTTTGCAACCAAATTGTTAAATCAATGTTACCATCTGTAAGAACATGGCTTCGGATACTTGTGTCTACCTGTATTGCGGCTAAAGAAAAAGAAGCATGGTCTTGAAGTGAAGCAAGGTTTTTCTTGGCGATGTCCAAGCCCTTGTCTGCAGCCAAGCGGAGCCAAAGCTCGGCTTGTGTGATATCTTTTTGACCCCCCCGACCTGCGGCATACAAGTAGCCCATAGCATTTTGTGCTGGTGCATAACCCTGATCAGCAGCTTTACGATACCAATACAATGCTTGTTCATCATTTTGTTGCACACCTTTTCCGCTACGGTAGAGGTTTGCTAAGTTAAACATGGCTTGAGTGTTGCCTGCTTTCGCTGCTTGCTGAAACCATACAGCCGCTGCTGCAGGAGAGTAGCTCACGCCCTTGCCTTCTAAAAACATAAAGGCATAAATATTTTGTGCTTGCGCATCGCCTTGTTTAGCCAGTGTTTCAAGGTAAAAGGCAGAAGCGTTATAGTTTTGTTCAGTACCGTGTCCATGGTAATGAATCATGGCAAGGTTAAATAAAGCGTCGTTGTTGCCATGTTGACTTGCTTTTTCATACCAGTGAATGGCTTTTTGTTCATCACGAGCTACACCATGACCCAAGTGATAGAGCAACCCAAGCATCATTTGGGCATGTTGATTACCTTTGCTTTCTGCTTGCTTCCACCAATATAGCGCTTTTTCATGATTGGTAGCAAATATTTTGCCACGAGCCAAAAGCAGCCCCAAGTTAAACTGGGCATAGGGATCTCCCGCCTGGGCTGCTGTTTTGAGCCAGTCTATGGCTTGCTTGTTTGCTTTTTCTTGAGATATATAAAGTACGGCAGCATCATTTTGTGCTGGGGTAACATCGTGCTTTGCAGCATAGCTTAACCAGCGTGTAAAGTTATAGTCTGTTTGTGGGAGCCCTATTGATCCATGGTGCAGGCTTACCGCAAGGTTGTATAGGGTTTTGGGGTTGTTGTGGCGTAGCCCGAAATACAACCATTTCCATGCTTGGTGTGTATGCTCTGGTGCTTGGTTGTGTGCAAGCAGTGGTGTTAGGGCTTGTCCTGCTTGTGCATGCCCTTGTTTTGCTGCATCAGCAAGCCATTGTGCAGCTTGTGGGGAGTGAAGCCCTTGGGTTTGTGCGATAAGTATGCCCAGTTGATATTGAGCTTCAAGGTGACCTTGCATTGCCGCTTTTTGCAGCCACGCTTGGGCTTGTTTTGTGTCTGGTGTTGCGCTTAAGGGGGGCAAATACATTTGGGCGGCTTGAAACTGTGCCTCTGTGTCTCCTGCTTGAGCTTGGCTAAGTATGGTATTTTTAATATTGGTGTATAAAGGCTGGACCTGGGCTTTGCTGGCAGGGTTGTTTTTTGCTTTGAGCGCCCAGTGTAAAGCAATATAAAGGTCTTCAGGTTTACTGGAGTTGGAAAAGTTGGAAAAATAGATTTGAGCAAGCTTGAGTATGGCTTCGGGCTGACCGTGTTCAGCCGCTTTGGTGTACCAATGATGTGCCATCTTGGCATCTGGGTGTTCCAAGCCTTGCCCTGATGCTAGCATGTCGGCATAAGCCAGTTCAGCTTTGGGTATGCCTTGGTTTGCTGCTTTTTTTATCCAGTTGAGCGCGAGGACTTCGTCTTTGTCTGTGCCTTGCCCTTGTTTATACATTTTTGAAAGTTGATATTGTGCCTCTGCCACGCCTTGCAAAGCTGCTTTGGTATACCATTGGATGGCATCATCATAACGCTGCTGTTGATAGGCAAAGTTGCCCAGTTGCAACATATCTGCATGATTGCCGTTTTCTACCTTTTTTGAGCCAGAATAAAGCATCCCACCAACAACAATGGTCATCAGCATAAGAAGAGGAAGCAGGATTTTCATAGGCTTATATCACTCCACGGTTACCGATTTGGCAAGGTTTCGCGGTTGATCTACATCGGTTCCTTTGGCTCTGGCTACATTGTATGCCAAGTATTGCAAGGGAATGGATGCCAAGAGCGGGGCACTGAAAAAGTCACCTTCTGGGATATGAACCAAAGCATCCACATTGTCTGGGCAGTCTTTTTCATCCATATCGGTGAGCAAAATCACTTTGGCGCCACGGGCTTGGACTTCATGCAGGTTGGAGATGACTTTATCCAAGTGATACTGGCGAAGTGCCAAGACAACCACAGGCAGGTTTTTATCAATCAAGGCAATGGGTCCATGCTTCATTTCACCTGCCGCATAACCTTCGGCATGAAGGTATGAGATTTCTTTGAGTTTGAGCGCACCTTCCAAGGCAAGCGGGAAACAAGGCCCACGCCCCAAAAATAAAGCACCATGTGCCGTGCCAAAAAGAGGGGTGAGTGGCTCAAACAATTCAGGTTTATCCAGCAAGCCTTTTACGCCATCCACAGCGTCATAAAGGGACTGAAGGTGAGATGCTGTGTCTTGCGGTGATAGCGCATGGTTATCCGAGGCAAGTTTGAGTGCAAACAAGGCAAGGGCTAAGAGTTGTGCGGTGTATGCTTTGGTGGATGCTACACCGATTTCAGGGCCTGCATACAATTCAATCACACCATCGGATTCACGCACCATGGATGAGGATGCTACATTACAAAACACCAATGTTTTGTTTTGCGGGGTTTGCCGCTTGAACAATCGCAAGGCTTCCAATGTGTCGGCAGTTTCTCCCGATTGGGACAGGGTGATAAACCAAGTGTTATCACCAATCACAGGGTCGCGGTAGCGAAATTCGGATGCTACATCGACTTCAACTGGGATTTTCAAGTACCGCTCCAACCAATACCTTGCGGTGAGTGCGGCATGATAGGATGTGCCGCAGGCAACCATGATAATGCGAGAAGGCAGAGGGTCATTTTCAATAAATGCTGCTTGTGGGAAGTGAATATGTTGTTTATCGGCAGCGTAAGCATGTAAAAGCTCATTAAAAACGCGAGGCTGCTCATGAATTTCTTTGAGCATGTAGTGGTCGTAATCGCCTTTGCTGCTTGCGGCAACCATTTCAGGCATAGGCTCCCAAGGTATATCCACAGCATGACCATCTGAATCAAAGACTTGAATATCCTGGCTATTTGCCCAGCCCCATTCACCTTCTTTAAGGTAGGCAACTTCATCAGCTACAGTACCTACAGCTAAGGCATCCGATGCGACAAACGCACCTTGCTCACCCTTTGCTAATAAAAGCGGGCTGCCACGCCTTGCAAACCAAAGCCTTTGCCCTTTATTGGCTTTCACACCTGCAATGGCAAACGCACCTTCCAGTTGGTTGAGCATGGATAAAAAGGCTTGTTCGTCATCCGTGTTGTTATCCAATTCGTGTTGCCACAGCCAAGGAATGGTTTCGCTATCGGTATCGGAGGTGAAGTTAGCACCTTTTTCTTCCAACTGTTGGCGTAATGTTTGGTGGTTTTCAATGATGCCATTATGCACCACGGCAATGGTTTGGGTTTGGTGCGGATGTGCGTTGCGCACTTCAGGTACACCGTGGGTTGCCCAGCGGGTGTGCCCAATGCCCAAATGCCCTGTTAAAGGTGTGGCTGTGAGCAAGCTTTCAAGGTTGACCAGCTTACCTTTGGCTTTGGTGGTTTGCAGCCTGCCTTGGTTGACTACACAAATGCCCGCACTGTCATAACCACGGTATTCCATGGTTTTAAGCGCTTGAAGTAGCGTGTTTTGTACATCATGTTGTGCAACAGCGCCAATAATGCCACACATTTACGCATCCCCCTTCTTAGGGCGAACCCAGCTTTTGATATGCCGTTGTTCGGGGCGAGCAGACAAGGTTAAACCATCTTGCTGCACTTGTTTGGTGATAATGCTGCCTGCACCAATGGTCGCACCAGAGCCAACTTCTACAGGTGCCACCAATTTGGTGTCTGAGCCGACAAATACATCATCCCCAATGGTAGTTTGATGTTTGTTGGCACCATCATAGTTGCAAGTGATAGTTCCAGCGCCGATATTACAATGTTTGCCCATGATAGTATCACCAACATAACTGAGATGGTTGACCTTGCTGCCTTGTCCAATCACTGCTTTTTTGGTTTCAACAAAGTTGCCAATTTTCACTTGATCATCCAGTTGTGTACCCGGACGCAAGCGGGCAAATGGTCCAATCATGGCTTGGTCGCCAATGCTGGTTTCTTCCAAATGAGAAAATGCTTCGATGTTAATGTCGTCTGTTAACCAACTGTTTTGCAACACAGCATAAGGACCTACAATACAACCATCACCCAAATGTGTGGAGCCAAGCAGTTGTGTGCCTGCTTTGATGGTGCAATCCATACCAATATTGACGGATGCTTCGATGCGAACCGTATCGGGTTGCTGTATGGTTACCCCTTTTTTCTGCCACTCGTGGATGATGCGTTGCTGCATGATGGCTTCAGCTTGGGCGAGTTGTATGCGGTCATTGACACCTAACATCTCATTCGGATCAGGCATAACGACGGCTTGCACTTGTGCGCCGTGTTGCAATGCCAGT
>JALSGX010000219.1 GCA_026982535.1 Ghiorsea sp.
TGATGTCTTCCGTGATTGCTACCGTGATAACGCGTTCTGAGTTGGGCAACTTTCCCATGTTTACCATCCCAGAGTTTAGGCTTGTTTCAAGCTGGGAAATCCTTGCGTATGTTGGGCTTGGCGTTTTTTGTGGCTTGTTGGCTGCCGTAACGGTAAAAAGTCTGCCCAAGTCGCGCGCACTGTTTGAAAAACATGTGCGAACTGCATTTTTCAGACCTGCGGTTGCAGGTCTATTGCTCGGCATGTGCGCCTTGCTTGTGCCAGAAATTATGTCTATTGGTTATGGCACAGTGGATAGCATGTTGCTTGAAAGTATTGAGGGTAATATTTTAGGCACAGGCTTACCGCTTGCCTTATTTTTGGTTATTTTATTATTGATGAAAATCCTAACCAGTGTGATTTGTTCAGGTGGTGGTTTTGGTGGCGGTATGATTGGACCATCGTTGTTTATTGGGGCAACGGCGGGCGCACTTTATGGTGGTATTGTGCATGATTTCTTCCCTGCATGGTCGGAATCGTATGGTGCGTATGCCTTGGTGGCATGTGGGGCAATGTTGGCGGCAACTGTGCAAGCTCCGATGAGCAGTATTTTGATGATATTTGAGCTTTCCAATGATTATCACATCATGGTTCCTTTGATGACTGCATGTGTGGTTGCAGCACTGGTCAAACGTTCATTTGGCAGTGAATCGGTGATTACGGAAGGTTTGCAGGAAAAAGGTGTGGACACGGGTTGGTCACTTGAACGGTCTTGGATGCGGGCTGTGCCTATTTCGCGGCTACCGTGGCGCTCCATTCCTTCGGTTTATACATCATCCAAGCTTGAAGAACTGAAGCGGGTATATATCTCCTCGGGTAAAGGTTGCGTGATTGTGACAGACCATGAGGGCGACATGGTAGGCATGGTCACGTTTGCCGACTTGAAATCATGGCTGCTCGACTCCTCGCTCGACCAAGTGGTGGTGGCGGAAGAGGTTGCCAACAAAGATGTGCAAACCCTTTCCGAGTCGGATAGTTTGTTGGATGCGATTGATATTCTAGACAGCGAAGCGTTTGAACAAATGCCTGTAACTGCCAAAGATAATCCGAAAAAGGTGTTGGGTATTGTTTCAAGAAATGCTGTGTTTTCAACCTACCACAAGCTCATTGTGAAACACGGTGAGCATAACGCTGAAAAGGATTAGACGTTGAGTTTAAACGCAGCACAACTGGCTGCGGTTGAAGCAGAAGATGGTCCACAACTTATTCTTGCGGGTGCAGGTTCTGGCAAAACACGAACTGTGGTGCATCGCATTGGTCATTTGATTGCAAATCGTGGTTACGCCCCGCATCGAATCTTAGCAGTGACCTTTACCAACAAAGCAGCCAAAGAATTACAAAGTCGACTGTCAGAATTGATTGGAGAC
>JALSGX010000220.1 GCA_026982535.1 Ghiorsea sp.
GCGCTGCGCCGCAATTGGTCAAAGAATTGGAGCATCAAGGTGTTCCCTTCTCGCGCAATGATGATGGCAAAATTTATCAACGGGCATTTGGCGGGCAATCGCGTGAGTTTGGCGAAGGTGGGCAAGCCAAGCGCACATGCGCTGCCGCAGACAGAACAGGTCATGCCATTTTGCACACCATGTATCAGCAAAACATCAAAGCTGGCACACATTTTTACGAAGAATTTTTTGCACTGAACCTCATCATGGAAGATGAGGCATGTCATGGCGTGATGGCATGGGATATTGGCAAGGGCGAATACCATTTGTTTCAAGCCAAAGCCGTCATTTTAGCCACAGGTGGCGCCGGCAGGATATTCAAAACCACCACCAATGCCCATATTTGCACAGGTGATGGCGGCGCATTGTGTTTGGATGCGGGTTTGCCCGTGGAAGACATGGAGTTTTTCCAATTTCATCCCACAGGTATTGCCCATGTTGGCCCGCTGATTTCTGAAGCCGTGCGTGGTGAAGGCGGTTATTTGCTCAACAGCGAAGGCGAACGCTTTATGGAGCGGTATGCGCCTACGGCTAAAGATTTAGCAAGTCGAGATGTGGTGAGCCGCGCTATTGCTTTGGAAATCAGAGAAGGTCGAGGTTGTGGACCAAACAAAGATTACGCCTTGCTCAAAGTTGACCATTTGAGTGAAGAAACCATACTTCAAAGATTGCCCAATATCCATGAATTGGCATTACGATTTGCAGGCGTGGACTGCACCAAAGAACCCATCCCTGTGCAGCCCACTGCCCATTATACCATGGGTGGCATCCCCACCAATCGCTTTACTGAAGTCGTGATCAATGAAAACGAAGATAAGGTAAACGGTTTATTCGCCATTGGTGAAGCCGCTTGCACATCCGTGCATGGCGCCAACCGTTTGGGTGGCAATTCATTGTTGGAAATTGTGGTCTTTGGCAGAGCATGTGGATTAAGAGTGATGAAATGGCTAAGCGAACATCGTTATCACAAAACCATCAGCCCAGACGCATGGCAAGCAGGTGTAGCAAGGGTTGAGCGATGGTTAGATGGCTCTAAAAAAGCAGATGTTGGCATTGCCGAGGTGCGTGAAACCATGCAAACCACCATGCAAACTCATTTTAGCGTGTATCGCACTGAAGCCGTGATGCAGGAAGGCGTGAGCGCGATTGAAAAAGTAGCGGCAAACTTGGCTGATGCACAAATCCAAGATAAAAACCGTGTGTTTAACACTGAATTGATTGAAGCCTTGGAGTTGGAAAACTTGATGAGCCTTGCCAGAGCCACCGCTGCAAGTGCTGCTGCCCGCAAAGAATCACGAGGCGCACATGCCAGAGATGATTACCCTGAGCGCGATGATAAAAACTGGATGAAGCATAGCCTTGCTA
>JALSGX010000221.1 GCA_026982535.1 Ghiorsea sp.
ATTCAAAGGCTTCAATATCTTTTTGCACTTGCTCAAGCTCTGCTACAGCTTCGAGCTTGGATTCCTGGTCGTCTTCTTCCATGCCCATTTCAAACAGCATGGATGCTTCTTCAAGTGTATTTAATGTTTGGTTGAACCCATTGATGGTACGCTCTAAAGATGTTTTTTCCTGCATGATTTTTTGCGCTTCATCAGGGTTATCCCATAGGGATGGGTCTTCCGTGCGTGCGTTTAGCTCTTTGAGCTTTTCAACCTTGTTTTCAAGGTCAAAGAGACCTCCGCAGCGACTCTAATCGGCTGTTATAGTCTTCGGCACGGGTTCTAAAACCTGCAATTAAATCTTCAACGCTCATCTGTTACTCCAAAATCAATAGGTTGGCAAAGCTACTGCGCTGCTGCTTGAAAGCAATATATAGAGCTTCCTCAAAAAGTATTGTCCAAGGTCTTATTCAAATTGGAAGCGAGGCTTTATCCTCGCCTATCTAAGCCCAAGTGCAAAGTTCGGCTTGTTTTTTGTAAAAATTTACACCTACCCACATTAAAGGCGAGGCTAAAGCCTCACTTCCTGTGAGCATTATGTCATGTTCCGACTGTTTATAGGCCTTTTTCTTAAACAAGTGTGGATGCTTTTGCAGAATTATTTCCAGGCTACCCCATCAAAAACCTTGCGCAACCAAGCCTAAAAGCTGTGGTTCATGTGCTGAATAAGCTGAATACCTGCTCACCTGAAGATAAAAAACGCTTGCTACATGCTGTTGTATATTGTGTACTCAGTGATGGTGTGGTGAATCCCGAGGAGGTAGAAACCATGCGGCTGATTGCGATGATGCTTGAATGCCCTATGCCTGTATTATCATTACCTGCTGAACATGCAGTGAAAAAACGAAGGGTGATATGATGAAACAAACAGAAACAAACCAAAGCCTTATCATGGAAGATTATGCCCGATGCCGGCTGTTTTACGGGTTGATAGGCATTGCTTTTTCGGTATATATCTTGTGGATGGGAGAGATTTTGAATGGATTGATTTTGCTTGTGCCGACCAGTGTGTTGGCAGGTTATGCCAAAAAGCGGCGGTTTGAACTGAATCGAGAGCAAAAGACTTTTGTGTTTGAAGAAAAAAACCTGTTTGGGCACAGAACCATGTCTGGCACATGGCAGCATATTCAAGATATTGATATATTTTATGGGCGAGGGCGGGTGCATCATGGCGGCGGTGCGGTGCGGGTCATTTTGAATGATGGCAAGGCTTTTCGCATCCATGAAAGTGGCAAGTGCTTATTGGGTAGTACGGATGTTCAAGACTTGCGAGATAGGTTGCTGGCATATTTGGGGTTAAGCCTTTCAGCTTAATGTTGATCAGTGTTGTATGGGCGTTTCAAGAAGTGTTTGCGTATCAAGCGTCTGTATATCAATTCAAACAACGCTGCTAGTGATGGCAATCTCAGTTAAAGAAATGCTGTTGACAATGGTGATGCTTAAAATGGCGATGACCCATACATCAAAGCTGGGAATATTACGATGTTGAATGCTGAGTTTATGGGGTAGTTCACCTTCTTTGGCAAGGAAATAACCCAATCGTGCATTGCCATAAATCGTGGCATTGATGGCAGAAAATGTGGATAATAAGGCAGCGATGGTAACAATGGTAAACCCAATGTCGCTCAGTAACCTTATTTTTTTATGTTGCATTGGCAGCAAGGTTTTAGGTGCATTGACTGCAAACGGCTTGCGCATGATTTGGGGGTTGTTGCATGGATGCTATAGGAAGCGAGGCTTTAGCCTCGCCACTAAATTCAGGTGCCTGGTGTTATGGTTTCCAGAAAAAAGTTTACGCCTTCTTAAGTGAAGGCGAGGCTAAAGCCTCGCTTCCTATGAGGTATTTCGACCAAAGTGCCCAAAGTGGAGCATCTTTGAGGTGGCTACACCAGGCTCAAGGTGATACTTTTTGAGGGAGTACTAAGTTAGATTAAACTCAAAACGACGCAAGCTGTTGATATACCAAGATAGTATCTCGTTTTTGTTGTATTAGATGCAAGGTTTTCGGAGTATTTGACACAAAATGCGTGCATGCCGTTTGAGTTTTATTCAACAAAACAAGGACAAGTTTTTGTTTAAGGCGTGATTTGTTTATTTTTGGACAGCCAAAAACGAACCGACAAAGCCCCAAAAGATTTTGCAGTATCTTTTTTGGGGGTGCGTCAGTCATGCCGCTGAAAAAGGAACGAAAAGTGTTTTCGTTTTTATCCTTTTTCAACGGTAAGACTACGGCGCAGATGAACAAAAGGGGGGAAAGCCTGCTTACATTGTGTCTTTGTGGTTGGTTGAATACTTTTTGAGGAAGCTCTATTTTAACAAGTCTTTGTTATCAACATGTGTCCACTTGCTACGAGGGCGGTCGATGTATTGAAAATGCTCGTTAGTGAAGCTGCCTTGAATGCAAGTCACCCGATAAAAGCGGCTGTTCACCTTCTTGTCGCCAATGGCGGTATTGAAGGTGACAGGCCCCGTGAGATAATACACACCTTGGTCAACCCTGCGATTTTGGATGTTATCCACGATAATATCTATGGTTTCCTTCAAAATCGGATGGTTGGGTGCGGCGGCAATCAGATAGTTGGTGTAATGCTGCTTGTTCACCAGAAACAACTCATCATCTTCAGGTTTAATCAGCCAAGCCAGTGGCCAAACAAGGTGGGCATCAATATCCATATACACCCCACCTTCTTTCCACAACACAAACATACGCCATAAATCGGCTTGTGCTGCGCCATTGGTCAGTTGTTTGTAGGCAGTGACAATCTCAGGTGATGCGTTGGCTTCCAAATATTCAAGGCGGTCTTCGGTGCTCACATAACGGTAGTCGTAAGAAAGTGACATTAAACGATTGAATAAATAATTGATATACACAGGAAATGCCGCTTTCTCAGTGAAGTTGGTTTGCCAAATCACTTTGGGAATTTTTTGCTGCTTTTTCGACTTGCACTTGGCAGGGCTGTTGGCAGGAATGGTGAAGCGATAATTGGGCAGTAGGGCATGAAAGGGGTAACTTAATGTTTTGATTATTGCGCCAAAGATTTTAATCAGCCGATTGGCAACCACGATATGAACAGTCATTCATGCTCCCTGAAATTCAATAACGCCCAACACTAGAAGGCTATGAAGTGTAAGGCAATCTAATGGGAGAGAAGTGTGATGCGCTCCCAACATTTGAAGGCTATAATTGCGCTTGTATGTTTATATCCTTATGCTGCGCCACATTTGTGACTGGAGCATAGGTTTTATGAGGAGTGGTTATGGCTTTGAAAATTGCAGTGTTGCCGGGTGATGGTATTGGTCCTGAAATTGTAAATGAGGCGCTTAAAGTTTTGGAAGTATTAAATGATAAGTTTGGTTTGGGCGCAACATGGCAAGAGGCAACCATTGGTGGTGCTGCTTATGATGCCGAGAAAGACCCTTATCCTGCTTCAACACAAGCTTTGGTGAAAGATTCAGATGCCGTGCTTTTGGGTGCGGTGGGTGGACCCCAATGGGAAGCTCTGGATAAACCTTTGCGTCCTGAAGCAGGGTTGTTGCGTATTCGTGAAGATTTGGGTTTGTATGCCAACTATCGCCCCACCAAAGTGTTTGACCAATTGCTTGAAGCTTCAACCTTAAAACCAGAAGTGGTACAGGGTGTTGATATTTTGGTTGTGCGTGAATTGGTGTCAGGCATTTATTTTGGGCAACCTCGTGGGTTTGAAGAATACAAAGGCGAGCGCAGTGGTTTTAATACCATGCGCTACCGTGAATCTGAAGTACGCCGTATTGCGCGCAAAGCATTTGAAGCTGCAAGGTTGCGCTCGAATAAAGTATGCAGTGTGGAAAAAGCCAATGTGTTGGAAGTCTCTGAATTGTGGCGTGAAATTGTCACTGAAGTACATCAAAATGAGTTTTCTGATGTGGAATTATCACACATGTATGTGGACAACGCCGCCATGCAATTGATTCGCAACCCCAAGCAATTTGATGTGATTGTCACAGGTAACCTGTTTGGTGATATTTTATCCGATGAAGCATCCATGCTTACAGGCTCGATTGGCATGTTGCCGTCAGCATCGATTGGTGAAGAGTTTGCCATGTATGAGCCTATTCATGGCTCTGCGCCAGATATCGCGGGTGAAGATAAAGCGAATCCTTTGGCAACAATTTTGTCGGTGGCGATGATGTTGCGTTTTTCATTAAATCGCGCGGATTTGGCAGAAAAAGTGGAGAAAGCTGTGGAAAATACGCTTGATGCAGGTGTGCGCACAGTCGATTTAGCGGATGGGCAAACCCCTGTGACATGCTCGGCGATGGGTGATGCGGTATGTAAAGCTTTGGGAGATTTAACATGATGGAACGCTTTTTACCTGAAAAAGAAGAAGGTTATGTCGTTGCTGTTGTGGGGGCAACAGGCGCAGTAGGCAAAACCATGCTGGAGATTTTGGAAGAGCGAAAGTTTCCCATATCAAAAGTGATACCCATCGCATCCAGCAGAAGTGCTGGTTCTACGGTATCTTTTAATGGTAAAGATGTTGTAGTACAAGATTTGGCGACATTTGAACCGGAAGGTGTGGATATTGCGTTGTTTTCAGCAGGCGGCGGAACTTCCAAAGAACACGCGCCACGGTTTGCAGAAGCGGGCTGTTATGTGGTGGATAATTCAAGCGCATGGCGCATGGATGAAGATATTGCCTTGGTTGTGCCAGAGGTGAATCCTGAGACCTTGGAGATGGCGCGTTATAATCGCATTATTGCCAACCCCAACTGCTCAACCATTCAGATGGTGGTGGCACTTAAACCTTTGCATGATGTGGTGCCAATTGAACGGGTGAATGTATCGACTTATCAGGCGGTATCGGGTGCTGGTGGCATGGCGATAGAGGAGCTGGCAAAGCAAACAGGCGCGTTGCTTAATGGTCGCTCTGCTGAGGTTGAGGTGTTTCCTGCAAGAATTGCTTTTAATGTGATTCCACAGATTGATGTTTTTATGGATGATGGCTATACCAAAGAAGAGCGGAAAATGATGGATGAAACGGTTAAAATTATGGGCGCAGATATTGCGGTTACGGCAACAACGGTGCGCGTCCCTGTGTTTTATGGTCATTCTGAAGCGGTGAACATTACCTTTGCAGGCGATATGGATGCAGATAGAGCGAGAGACTTGCTTGCGGATGCTGAAGGGGTATGTGTTGTGGATGATCCAGCAACTGAAGATTATGCCATGCCATCGGAAGCTGCTGGCTCTGATCCTGTGTGGGTAAGCCGCATTCGTAATGACAATTCTTTTAGAAATTCCTTGCACTTATGGGTTGTGGCCGATAATGTGCGTAAAGGTGCGGCTCTAAATGCAGTACAGATAGCAGAAATTTTAATTCGCTAGCTTATTTTCTGAATGAACCAAGTAAGTTGAGCGAAAAGAGGAGGCAGGCGTGCTTCAAAGAATCATGCATGTTTTTTTGGGAACGATATTTGTTTTAATTTTAGGGGTTCAGGCTGTTTGGGCAGTATCTTTTGGTAAGGTAGATGTTGCCAGCAAAATGGGTGAACCCTTTTATGCTGAAATACCGCTTCGCCTGAGTGAGTCTGAAAGCCTGCGTAAAGTCTCTGTTGAGCTTGGTAATGCCGCCGATTATCGTATTCTGGAAGTGTATCGTGACCCAGTGTTGAACGCTATTCGTACAGATGTTATTGATGATGAACGAGGACCTCGCGTTACTTTAACTTCTGATATGGCGATTGATGAAGCATTTTTTAATGTTGTATTAAAAGTTCGGTATGGGCGTTCTACACACTACAAAAAAATACCTGTGTTTTTAGATGCGCCGTCAGTGGTAAGCTCCGCTAAGGTAAAGATGGAAGCAACTTCTATACCTGCTGTGAGTGCTGCGAATGTTGATCCTACAACATCATTAGCCTTTGTTACAAAAGTGCCTGAAGGAAGCAAGGTAGCAACAAAAGAAGCCTTTGATACGCTGGTTGAAGAGGATGCGCCAGAGGATACATTTGTGCCCTATGATGGATGGGCAAGAACTGCAAGGTATGGTCCTATGGTTTATGGTGATACCATTACCACTGTTGCAAAACGCTTGCGTGTTGATGACAGGTTTACCAATGAACAAGTCATGGTGGCTTTGTTTGAAAAAAACAAAGCGAAGTTTTCCAAAGGTAATATCAACTTAATTAAAGCAGGGGTGTATTTGGATGTACCCTTGGCGAAAGAGGTTGCTCAAATAGCGCCATCCCAAGCAAAATACTTTTTGTCTCAACAAAACAAAGCATGGAAAGCCATGCAAAAGGAGGCGCGCTATGCTGCAATAGCTGAGGCGCAGCGCACACGCTACTCTAGTCGTGTTCGCATTGGTCAGGGTGCGACAGGGGTTGTCAGTCAATCTGAGCCAGTGAGTTCAACCCAAGTTGAGTCCCCAGAAGTTACCAAGATCAAAGTTGAATCATCGGAGTCTGCGCTTAGTCATACGGCTGTTAAGTCGGTGGAGGCACAGCTTGCGCAAAAAGATGCGGATCTTCTTGCCCTACAAGAGAAAATGGCAACTTTGGAAGCACGCCTTCTGGAAGCAGAAAAGCAGGTTAAAGCAGAGAAACAAGGTGTAGCCTCGGCTGATGATGCAACGGCTGCAGCTTTAGAAGCGCAGAACAAACGCTTGGAGCTTGTGGTTACGCGCCTTAAAGCACAATTGGAACAAGCCAAACAAAACATACCATCGGAGTCTGGTATGCCAGACTGGGTGCTTTACACGCTTATTGCTTTAGGCCTTATCATTTTATCCTTGATTGCAGCCGTATTCATTCTCTTTAAGCAAACACGGCAACACCCGGCAGAGCGGGAAAGTATATTGGCTGATACTTCATCAGAAGACTTGGATGCAACCAAAGTGATGAATGCGGATGACTTTGAAATGCCAGCTGAGACACCATTTGCTAGTGAAGCTGATGCTTCAGGTGAACACTTTGGCATGGACGGGGATTTGGAAGAAATCCCCGACTTAACTGATGAAGAAACAGGTGAAATTGAGCCATTTAATGTCGATGAAGAGCCTGATCCTAAGGTTAATTACCTTGAAGATGCTGATGTTTATTTGCGTTATGGCATGGAAGATGAAGCTGAACAACAAGTTCGTATGGCTTTGAAGCTTCAGCCAGACAACCCTGATGCGCATGCAAAAATGGTGCAGATTAAAAAACTTAAAGGCGATGACGCAGGAATGCAAACAGCTATTACTGCGGCAAAAGCGGCGCTGGCAGGTAGTGCGTTGGCTGCATTTGAAACAGCAATTGCTGCTGAAGATAGTATTGAAGCGGCTGTACCTGCAGATGCAGACATGGGTTTGACAGATGTGTCACAGGAAGGTGTCGAAGTATCGGATGATATCGCACTTTCAGACCTTGATTTAAGCCAAGTGGAAGATGTTATGTCTAAGGGTAATGAAAAGGAAGAGGATGATGGCTTGGATGTTGACTTTGACTTTTCTGATATGGGTTTAACCTCGGATGAGGAAAGTGGTACCGATACTGCAAGCAGATTGGACGGTTTTGATATTGATGACCTTAAACCTGAAGGCGAACAAGAAGACTTTACTTTAACCAGTATTGATGCCTCAGTGGATGTTGGAGAAGGCATTTTAGATAGTGAAGAAGTGCTTGTTGGAGAGCAAGGGCTCGAAGAAAGTGATATACATCATTCTGTTGATTCCATTGGTGTGTCAGAGGCGGAAGTTGATACATTGGATGCTGATACCATAGAGAGTACTGGTATTCAAGGTGACCCTCTATCTTTGGCGAATACCGGTGAGCACCTAAATGATCTGGATATGGATTTTGATTTGTCTGATTTGGATGTGGACGATGAAGCTTCTGCTACTGATGCGGATGCAACCCTTGTGGTGAGCGAGGATGAGCAAGCACAAGCTGGCGTGGATGATGATGTTGCCCAGCCAGAAAGCTTGGATACATCTGCGGATGAAGATGTCAGCCTAAATGATCTGGATATGGATTTTGATTTGTCTGATTTGGATGTGGACGATGAAGCTTCTGCTACTGATGCGGATGCAACCCTTGTGATGGGCGAGGATGAGCAAGCACAAGCTGGCGTGGATGATGATGTTGCCCAGCCAGAAAGCTTGGATACATCCGCAGATGAAGGTGTCAGCCTAAATGATCTGGATATGGATTTTGATTTGTCTGATTTGGATATTTCAACCACTGCTGTGGAGCCTGTTCACCAGGGTGCGGATAGTTCTGTTGCGGATGACTCCAGTAGTATAAATGGAGTGGATGATAGCTTTGCCATGCTGGATGACTTGGATGCAGAACTTTCAGAGCTCAATAAGCTAGAGGATGAATTGGAATCTGAAAGTAAGGTTGATGTACCTGTGGGTATGCCTGATGAAGCACAAGGTGCCATATTGGATGAGCTTGATGAATTTGATCAAACACTTATTTTGAATGATGTCGCACAACATAAAACCATGCTGGATGAGGGGGCAATGCATTTTGAAGATCGGGATGATACAAAGCAAGATGCTTCATTGGTATCCAGTGATCCCATGCTTGAATCATTTGAATCAACTATTGAAATGGAGTTGTCAAATACGAAAGCTGAACATACAGCGGATAATGCTTCAGAGTTAGATGAGCTGATGAAAGACCTGGATAGTCTTTTGGATGAGGATAAAGACAAAAGTTAAGCGAATATGATGATTCGCGGTGTACTTATTGTTTCACAATGGATATGGGTGCTAACACTGGACGCGTTGTTACCCATGTTACTTTTGCTAATGTTGAGCCTTGTTGTTTTAAGTGCTCAAGGCTTGTCAGCCCAATATATATGGCAAAGTTTCAAGCTTTTGCTTTGGTTTTTTATACCAGCTATTTTGATGCAAGGCTTATTCACACCTGGTATGATGGTTCAGTATCCAATTGCCTTACCATTATCAATGGAAGGTTTAATGCGTGGTCTTGATTTGAGTTTGCATATTGCAGTGATGTTTTTTACTGCATTGGTGGTGTTTCGTCTTTTTGCAAAAGAAGAGTGGATATACTTTTTTCATCGCTTTCCACTTTTTGCTCGTTTGCTGCCTTATCTATTCCTTTTGGCTACCCTTAAGAAAGATGTACACTATATTCTTGATGTGCAAAAAGCAGAGTGGCAACAATCGCAAAACAAATGGAAGAAAATACCTGACTTGCTGGTTGATGGCATTCAAGCGGTATTACAAGCAAGCAAGCAAGCAGCATCAGCATTATGGCAAGGCTGGGACAATGTCTTTATGCAAAGTGTTGTCCAGCCAGAAAGCGTGGCAGGCAAGAAGTTTGGGCTGTATCTATCTTGTTTGGTGATAGGTTGGCTGGTGTTTGTTTTATGAATATTAAAGCACAGCGCATTGCTTTGGTGATTGAATTTGATGGCTCTAGGTTTCATGGCTGGCAGCGGCAAAACAATGCGTGGACAGTGCAAGAAGCTTTGGAAGCCGCACTTGCCAAACTGGAGGGAGAGCAATCTTCGCCCAATATGTCGGCAGCGGGGCGCACGGATACTGGGGTGCATGCCACGCACATGCTTATTCATGCGGATGTTCGGCAAGCGATGTGGAACAAAAGTCCGCAGGCTTATACCAAGGGCATGAACTACCACTTAAAGGATTGTGGTGTGGTGGTGCATGGGGTTAAGGCAGTTTCCGATGATTTTCATGCACGATTTGATTGCTTTGAACGGCGATACCAATATAAAATTTGGAATCGGTCGGTCAGTTCAGTGTTGCACCAACAACAGGCATGGTGGGTGTTTCAACCTTTGGATGTCCACGCCATGAATGAAGCTGCCTCTTTATTGCTT
>JALSGX010000222.1 GCA_026982535.1 Ghiorsea sp.
ACCCACATAAGCGGGGCGCTCCTTCCTACAATCCACAATTGGCATTTTGCACCGAAACTAAGGAGATTCTTCAGGCTTGGATGCGTTGCGGCGATGCTTATACATCCAATGGGATTGTGGCGTTTATGCAACAGTTGTCGGCTCACCTCCCCAAAGATACGCGTTTGATTATTCGAGGGGATTCTGGTTATTTTGTTGGTGCGCTGTTGGACTGGCTGGACTCGCGTGGCGATGGCTATCTGATCAAAGTGAAACTGAAAGGGCTGGTTGGTCTGCTTGAAGCAAAAGAATGGACACCTGTTGCTGGTCATAACGGCTGGGAACAGACTACCTTTACGCATCGTTGTGGCACATGGAGGCACGCACGCACATTTGTCGCTGTACGCAGAGCCAAAAATGAAGATGAGCGTCAGGGCAAACTACTGGAGATGCGGGCGTATGATTACTTCTGCTATGTCACCACTGAGAAACTTACGCCATGGCAAGCCCACAAGAAGTATAGCGAACGCGCAACTTGTGAGACATGGATTGATGAAGCCAAGAATCAGGTGGGCATGGCGCATATCAAAACGAAAGACTTTCTTGCCAATGCCGCGTTATTTCAATGCGCAGTGCTTGCTTACAACACCGTGCGCTGGATGGCGCTTGTTAGCGGCGACAAACAACTGATGCAATGGGAGATAACCAGTATTCGTGCGTTTATGGTGCGTATGGCTGGCAAACTTGTTTGCAGTAGTAGGCAGATGACATTGAAAATACCCACTGAGTTGTTGCACCCCAAGCCTTGGCAAAGCTGG
Organism: Ghiorsea sp.; assembly: GCA_026982535.1. Classification (GTDB taxonomy): domain Bacteria; phylum Pseudomonadota; class Zetaproteobacteria; order Mariprofundales; family Mariprofundaceae; genus Ghiorsea. The sequence goes on from JALSGX010000222.1 coordinate 798, forward strand.
TTAAGGGTTGGCATAGCCTGACTTCAAGCCCGTAGCACCATGATTAAATCGAAACGACTGTTGACTATGGCAGTCATGGTTCAGCACGCTCTAAAATCTGGAAGATACCCTGATGGTGTGCCTGTTCAAACATAAAAACTTCATCACACTGCAAAAACTGAGGAATATGAGTCATCTCTACTAATAGTACACCACCTTTTAATAAGGTCTTTCGTGAAAGTGAGCGCTGAAAATGCCACTTGCAGGATTTAGGTTTCAGTAAAATATTTTCTTTCTATCTTGGGCTGCCGCTTTATGCTTCGCGCATGACTTCAACGACTGATTCAGGTAAACCCAACAAGACTTTAGATGAGTTGCGTCAGGCGATTGATGCTGTGGATGATCAAGTGTTGCAACTTATTTATGAGCGAGCAGCGCTGGCAGTAGCAGTGGGGGAGCATAAAAAAAATCAGCCTGCCAACACGCCATTTTATGTGCCAAGTCGTGAAGCATCGATTATCCGCAGGCTTTTGGCTAAACATGCTGAAGATGCAGATAAAAGCCATCACATGCGTATTCCTGATGAAGCCATCCATGGTATTTTCCGTGAAATT
>JALSGX010000223.1 GCA_026982535.1 Ghiorsea sp.
GCACCTTGCTCAATAACGGTGAGCTGTTGTGCAAACTTGGTGTTGGGGGCAAATGTATAAACATGTGCCAATCCTTGCTTAAGCAACTCTGCGTTCACCCACAGCCCATCACGGGTATAAACATGAGCCAGTGTTCGCCCGTATCTATCTTTTTTCTCTTTATCAAAGGTAAGGCGAACTTGCTTGCCTGCAATCAGGCGTTTAAGCGCTTGCTTTGCCGCATTGCCAAAAGGTTGAGCGGGCTTTGTGTCTTTGCGTGTTTCTGGTGTATTGATACCCAGAAGCCGAACTTTTTCACCTTTAACCGTTGTAAAAGTATCGCCATCAGCAACACTTTTCACCGAAACCCAACGCTCATGACTGATCCATGATAATGTGCCCGCCAAGCTTGGTTGAACCAAGCAGCACAGCCCAACCAACAACAGTGTCAAACGCGCAATCAAGCCAAGGTTCCAACCAGTTCTTGATAGGTGTTTATCTCATGCTTGATCAGGTAATCAGACAAACCATCCAAGACTTTACGACACAAGAGTGGATCGTAAAACAAACCTGTGCCAAGCCCCAACGCTGTTGCGCCAACAATCGCAAATTCTACTGCGTCTTTAGGCGTGGCTAAACCGCCTTGCCCAAGAATTGGAATATGATACTTCTCTGCCACAGCTTTGGTTTGGTAGACTTTCCACAACGCAACAGGTTTGATTGCAGGCCCTGATAAACCTCCCGATATATTACCAATCACAGGCGTGCGTGTTTCAATATCCACTGCCATACCCACCAGAGTGTTGATAACAGATAAACCATCCGTCCCCGCTTCAATACAAAGACGAGCCGTCTCTGCAATGTCCGCATTATTCGGTGATAACTTGGTAATCAAAGGTTTGGATGTTTGCGAACGCATCACCTCCACCACTTTCGCAGCCATGCACGGGTCGTTGCCAAAATGAACACCACCTTCTTTCACATTGGGGCAGGAAATATTGATTTCGATTGCTGTGACTGGTGAGTCATCATACATCGCTGCCACCTCGGCATAATCTTCGAGCGTGGAACCATTGGCATTTGCCCAAAATTGTGTCTCATCATGTGGCAGGTGCGGCAGGATTTCATCAATCACATATCGTGTGCCTGGGTTTTGCAAGCCAATCGCATTCAGCATACCTGATGGGGTTTCATACACCCGATGCGGAGCATTACCTATGCGCGGCTCAACAGTGGTGCCTTTGAGAATGACCGCGCCCACATCATGATTGGAAAAACCTTCAATGCGTGTGTATTCCTCGCCAAAGCCAACACAACCCGACAATAAAACCAACGGGGTTTGCAGCTTTAAGCCCGCAAAATCAACGCTTAAATCGGGTGTGCTCATGGGCTTTCCTCTTCAATCACTTCAGGTACTGGATCATTTTTAAGCTCGGGTAACATATCAACAGCTTGCAAATGTTGACCGCGAATACCTTGGCTTTGCTCTGATAAAAGCCGCAAATACGCTGGTACAACCGCCATGGGTGCAGGAACATGACGGGCATGCAGCCCTGGATAGGCTCGCTTAAACAACGCTGTGCGAATACGACCTGGGTTTAACGCGTTAAATCGAATATTCTTATTGGGATTCTCACCTTGCCACATTGCTACAGCATAAGGTAAAGCGCGTTTTGCCATACCATAACTGTGCCAATGCATTTGATCTTCTTCTGTCATATCACAAGTGGTGAAAACGACAGATGCTGCCTTAGCGCGCTTTAATAAAGGAAACAATATTTGAGTAAGCAGATTTGGGGCGGTTAAGTTAATATCCAGCATTTTTTTGAAATCTTTTGGCTTGATATACTCCATTGGTGAACAGCGATCCAATTCACCTGCACAGTGCACAAGCCCGTCCAAATGAGGGATTTGATCTTTTAGCGCCAAAAACAACTTACCATAATCATCAAACTTTAACAAATCAAAAGGGACTGCCAAACAACGACCACCAAGCTCCTCAATGCGTGCCTGAGTGATTGCGAGCTCTTCTTCTTTGCGTCCAAGAATTACAACATTGGCACCTTCTTCTCCCAAAGCCACAGCTACAGCTCTACCCATACCATCGGATGCGCCTGTCACCAAAATAACTTTATCTTTTAATCCAAACATGTCTTAACACCTTTTGCATGGCGGAGCTTCAGGCGAACAGCTTCAGGAACAAGCGCATCAACATCTCCACCCATGGTTGAAATTTCTCGAATAAAACTGGAAGAAACAAATGTATATTCTTCCCTTGCCATCACAAACACCGTTTCAATATCTGCATCCAGCTTGCGATTCATCGCTGCCAACTGAAATTCATATTCAAAGTCTGAAGCTGCCCGCAGCCCTCTAAGCACTGCCGTTGCTTGATGCTTCTGCGCCAGCTTGACCAATAAACCATCAAAGCTTAACGCGTGAATACGCAGATCTCCTGCAAATGTATCCTGAACCATTTGCAAGCGCGTTTGCACATCAAACATCGGGCTCTTCTTCGAGCTGCCTGCAACCGCGATGATAATGTTATCAAACAACTTCAACCCACGCTGCACAACATCCACATGCCCAAGGGTAATGGGATCAAAGGTTCCTGGGTAAATTGCGGTTTTCATAATACGGGTTCTATATGAGGTTGAAAAAAGTACAAGGTGGTTTCACCATATTTGCGTATTTGATAAGGGCTATCACCCGCCATCCACACCATTTCATTTCGGCTTGATTCCTCAACAACTAAGGTGTCAAATGTAATATTGCGCTCACGCAGCCAAAACCCAACCTGCTCTGCAATACCTTGCCCATAAGGAGGATCGGCATAAATCAAGTTGAAATGTGTGCCACAGGGTAAAGCCTGCGGGATGCTGCCGCGCTGAATGACCCAGCCTTCAACACCCCAGTTCGATTGAATCACTCGCATAGCGTGACATGCCTTCGCATGGCTTTCGATGCTCAACACTGTTGTTGCCCCTCGAGATAAAGCTTCTAAAGCAATGATGCCACTACCTGCAAACAGGTCCAAGACACTGTCACCATTCATATCACCCAAAATATTAAATAATGCTTCCCTAACGCGCGAAGATGAAGGGCGAAGACCTTTAATATCGGGCACAACCAGCTTTCTCCCCCGCATACTCCCTGCTGTAATGTTCATATAGTGCTTTTTAAGGCTACCACTTCCTTTCAAAAGAGGCGAGGCTCTTTTTCAATAGGGCAAGCGCATTATCTTCGCCTGGAGAAAGTACCTCACATGTAAAACCAATATCTACGGCAATACGCTGCTCAGTATCAGGCCATATCAATGATAAGTCCCACTCCTTGCGCAAAGCTTCCGCCCAAGCTTTGGCCTGATCCTTGTTGTTGTTTGGGCGCAATATGGCAAAGCACCCCTGCCCCATATCGGCAACCACATCATACGAGCGAGCCTGCTCACGAATCAAAGCACCCGCTTCTCTTGCGGCACTTTCCGCAAACCACTCGGCTTGCCCACGCGCTAAGGCGACATAGTTGCCAATCCCAATCACAACCAAACTGAGGTCTTGACTGGCATCCCGACACCTATCAACTTCTTGGTTAAAACGATGCTGAAAATAGCTGGCTGTTTCAAGCTCTGTAACCGGGTTGCGATGAAAATACTGTGCCAGTCGCTCACTGCGCATCAAGGCTGTATTCACCCGTGCAATCAGTTGCTGAGGCGACACAGGCTTGGTTAGGTAATCATCCACACCAAGAGTTAAACCTTTGATTTGATCTTCAATATCATCCAATACCGAAAGGAATACAAACGGTGTTAAGTTAAAGCTTTTATCCGTACGAATTTCCCGATAGAGATCCCACCCATCAAGGTTGGGCATCATAATATCCGTTAGAATGAGATCCACATGCCGGCTCCGTAGAATATTGAGCGCGTCTTGCCCATCTTCAGCTTCCAGCACACGGAACCCACCTTGCTGTAAAAAGTGGCTGGTAACATCACGACTAGTACTGGAATCTTCAACAACTAAAACTGTTTTCATAAGCACCCCTCATTTTAGCTTGTTTTCAGGACCAACCCAAATCGATTTCCAATCATCAGGTTGCAAATAGGCTTCTGCAGCTCTCACTACATCGGCAAGGGTGACGGATTTCACGCTTGCCGTCCAGTTTTCCAAGTAATCTAATGGGCGGCGATAAAAGCCCATCATGGCAAGAAGCGACACCCGCTCACGATTAGAGTCCATGCGTTGAGCGAAGCTGCCAATTAAATTTTGTTTGCTTTTATCCAGCATGTCTTGATTTATCTTGCCCACAGATAAACTTTTAAGCACTTGCCTAAGCACGCCTTCTGCTTCATTTGCCTGATCTGCTCGTGTTTGCAAACGAATAATATACGGGCCATGGGTCTCATAGGGCTGAAAATAAGAATACACACCATAAGTCAACCCTCGTTTTTCACGAATTTCTTCCATCAACTGTGAACCAAATCCCCCACCACCCAGCATATGATTGAGCACCATCATCGTGATATAATCATCGTCATGCCGAGAAGGGCCAAGCCGCACCCACTCAACCAACATTTGGTGTTTATCCATCACATGGTGGATATGCTTCTGCTTTGCTGGCTCAGGCTGGGCAATATCCGCAAGTGCCACCGCAGGTTCACCATGCCATCTGCCCAAATAAGCTTGCGCCCATTGGACTGCCTCCTGCATCGTCATATCACCGCTAATCGCCAAGGTTGCCCCCACGGGCTTGACTTGCTTGGCATACAGCGCTTTAAGGTCTGATAAAGTCAGCGCTTTCACAGAATCCAAAGTACCTGAACTTGGATGCCCATAAGGGTGATCAGGGAATAGCAACTCCCCTTGCGCCAAGGCCGCAAACCTAGCAGCATCTTCCCGCGCTTTGGTTAACGCCGACAATGTGTTATCTTGCATCAACTTGAATCGTTGCTTATCCCACCCTGGTTGCAGCAAAGCTTCACTTAAAGCGTCCATGCCTTCATCAACAGCCTCTTTTAATACAGTAAGCGACAAAAACAAGCCTTCTTTATCCACGCTTGAAGCCAAGCGAATTGAAGCGTCATCCAGCTTTTCCGCCCACGCCAAATAATCATGCTGTGCTGTGTGATCAACGAGCATGGATGCCAACAAAGCTGCTGAGCCACCTCTACCCTTGGCATCAAAGCGGCTACCTGCGGGTATAACCAGCTTCATGGCCACCATAGGCACATGGTGCGCTTCCATAAGCATGATATTCAAGCCATTGGGCATCGTATATTGCTGCACAGGTGTGGCAGCGTAAGCCTGCAAGCCAGTTAAAAAAGTCACCACGCATAAAAAGAGAAACCTCATGACTCCACCGCCTTGGGTCGCAATACCCCTGTCGTTGTGCGACTGGGAACAAACCATGTTTTGAAAGCATCACGCACTTGTTCTGGTGTCACTTCCCGAATCAAATCAAGCCACCTGTCCTTTTCATCAGCGCCAATACCCACTGTTTCCAAAATGCCAATGTGCTTGGCTCTTAAATACAAAGAATCTTGAGCAAATACAGCGTTGGCAATCATGCGCCGTTTGGCAGCCTTGAGCTTTCGCTCATCAGGTAGCACCTTACTCATGCGATTCATCAATGCCCAAAATGCCTGCTCAAACTTCTCAATATCTTGCCCAACTCCCATTGAGCCATAGGCATACCACAAGTCCAAACCCATGGTAAAAGGATCGTAGCCCGCGCCTGCCGCAATAGCCACTTGCTTTTCATTAACCAGCACTTGATTCAACAACGCCGATTTACCCCCAGCTAATATCTCCGTGGCAAGTGCAATGGCCGCCACTTCTTTATCGTTTTTATACGGCACCCACGAAGGCACAGGTAAAGTCAGTGCCACCAGCGGTAGTTGAGCGGGAATATGCACTTCCACCCGCTTTGCACCCAATGGCTCTGGCTCTACGGGATTAAAACGCGGCTCAACCTTACGCGGCTTCATCCTAGCAAATGTTTGGGCAACGGTGCGCTTGATTTGCTTAAAGTCAACATCACCCACCACCACCACGGTGACATTGGCAGGCACATAATGCTTCTTATAAAAAGCTTTCACATCTTCGATGGTTAATGCTTCCAAATCCTGCATCCAGCCAATCACTGGATTGCGATAAGGGTGCAAACGCAATGATGCCGCTGCCAGCTCTTCAAACATACGCGCATTAGGATCATCTTCAGTGCGCATTCTGCGTTCTTCCATAATCACTTTGATTTCACGCTGAAAGTCTTTATCTCTCAACTTCAAGTTGGCAAAACGCTCTGCTTCCATCTGAAGTACGCGATCAACCTCTGCGGAGGGAACAGTCTCAAAATATGCGGTATAATCCGTAGAGGTAAACGCATTATCCGAACCGCCCATAGCAGAAATAATCTTGGAGTATTCACCTGCTTGAAGCTTCTTTGAGCCTTTGAACATCATGTGTTCAAACACATGCGCCAAGCCTGTTTTGCCTGGCTGCTCATCACGCCCACCGACCTTCAGCCATATTTGCACCATGGCAACAGGTGCAGAATGATCTTCTTCAACAACAAGTTGCACCCCATTAGCAAAGCTTGCGCGTTGAAGCTCACCTGCGACTATCGCAGATGTGCTCATCAAATATAACACACTGAATAACAAGCATTCTCTTAATCGCATATATCACTCTCCATTTATGTTCAACCTAGGCAAACTTATGCGGCATGGTCATTATCTTTAGGTGAATACAAGGTTAAAGTCTATTCCACCATCATGCGATAGATAAAGCATGAGCCACCATATCCATGAACAACACGCCGCTGTAGCGTTGGGCTATGATGCCAATATTGGCACAGCACCCAAGGTTTTAGCGGCTGGTTTTGGTCATGTTGCTAAATCTATCATGCGTGTTGCGCAAGACCATGGTATGCATATTCATCATGACCAACACATGGCACAGCTATTAGCTCGTGTACCTGTAGGTCAAGAAATACCTGAACAAGCTTATCAGGTCGTGGCGGAGCTCCTAGCTCTGCTCTACCAAACAGATCAAAGCTTGTACCACAAGGCACCTACTGAACAAAATCAACCCCGCTGATAGCATATACACCTCTAGGGTCATTCCACATCAGCACTTGCGTCAATTCTTGCTTTACCGACCATAGCATGGCATTCAAAGTCGATGACTGGGTTGGCGCAACCCAAGACCAAACCTCACTCAATAGGTTGTCCAGCATCAATTCCAATGGGCTTTGCTCTGGCAAAACTTCAACAGGTTCATGGTTGCCCTCAATTCCTGCCAGCCTTGCCGCAGCTTGAATCGCATCATCAAGCCCCCCCAAGCTATCAACCAAGCCCAAAGCTAAGGCATCCTGACCACTCCATACTCGTCCTTGTGCCAATGGTTCAACTTCTTCTAACAGCATACCACGACCCTTAGCCACATGCCCAAGAAACTCCCTGTAAATATGATCTATCGTCAGTTGAATGGCGTCTGCAAGCTCTGGCGTAAGCGGTTTATCGATACGCATAGCACCAGCAAGTTTGGTGGTGCCCAGACCATCGGTGTAAACACCCAACTTTTGCAGCCCTTTACTGATATTCGGCACAATGCCAAATACACCAATAGAGCCTGTAATGGTGGCAGGGGATGCCCAAATCTCATGCGCTGCAGATGCAATCCAATACCCTCCTGATGCAGTCATACTACCCATAGACACCACAACTGGCTTACCATGCTGCTGCAACACTTCAACAGCATGACGAATACTTTCCGAAGCCAACGCGCTTCCACCAGGCGTATTTAAGCGTAAAACTACCGCTTGAATGCGATCATCTTCTAACGCCATGTTCAGTTGCTCTACCATCGTGTCGCTACCAATTGTGCCCGAAGGCTGCTCACCATTGAGAATTTGACCACTACCAAACACAATACCTATCCAGTTGTCTGCGCGCTTCGGCTGCTTGGGCAACAAGCCTTCACCGCTTGCCATCAAATAAGTTTTGAAGTCAACCAAGGCTGCTTCACCTGTCTTTTGCTTGAGTTTTGCATTGGCCTGCTCAGCATAAAGCAATCCATCGACCCAATGCTCTTCCAACATCATTTTGCCCAAATCACCTTGATAAATTTGTATCACAAGGCTTGGGTTATCCAAAAGATATTGTAATCGCTCCGCCTCAATGCCACGCATGTCAAACAAATCATCCGTATAAACATCCCAAAGCGTATCCAACCATGCCTGATTGGCTTTGCGTTCATCCTCTGTCATGGCGGTATGTATCAAAGGTGATGCGGCAGATTTATATTTACCCGCACGAAAAACACGAACATCCACTTCCAGCTTGTCCAGCGCATCCTTGATATAGTTGCGATATACTGCATAACCTTGCAAGCCTATATGACCCAAAGGATGAATATACACTTCATCAGCTGTTGCGGCCAAATAGTATTGGGCTTGCGTGAAATTGTCGGCATATGCCATCACTGGCTTGCCACTTTCCTTAAACATTTCGATCGCCCGCTTGATTTCTTGCAGGTGTGGTAAAGCTGCGCGGCCTAAACCACCCACATCAAGGCGCACGCCAAGCACAGCGTCATCCTTGGCAGCTTTTTGCAAAGCTGTAACCACATCATACACTTTAACTTGCTTGGGTGATGGCGAAGCCAGCGCAAAAAAATCAAAATCAGGGCGCTGCACCTGCTCCACCAAATCGCCATCCAATGCCAGCTTTAACACCATTTTTTCTGGTAGTGATGGTTGTGTTTTCATTAATGTGACAATCAAAAAGCCAAGTAACAGAATAAAGAAAAGATTAAGCGTCACATGCCGCAACACCTCAATACTACGCATCAATTTTGAAAAAAGTTGCTTCATCATCACCCCAAAAACTCATATTACAGCAGGGAAGCTTGGTATATTTTCTAACAAGAATCCAGCTTGATGATGACTGCGTATTACAAAGTACAAAAACAAACAAAGCTGGTTACTCTTTGCCCATGAACATTAACCCATCCGATATTCCTGAAGTTGCTGTTGCCTTTATGCAAAAGACCCACATGAAAGAGATCGCCATGCTCAATACGCTGTGTCAGGTTCCGTGTGGTTATATTCCGATTCGGAGCTATGCTTTGTTCCGAGCAATTGATTTACTTCAACCAATGATAGAGAGACATTTAAGCCCCAAGGAGGATGTATGAGTCACCGTATTCACAGCAATGCCCGTACCAGACCTGCATGCTTTAAGGTATTTGTCAGGTATTGAGGTGACGAGACACGGTACTTTGCGGCAGTTCTAGTCCATCCGTCAAATGACACACGCAAAGCTCACCCTTTTGTGCCAACACATGAAAAATACGAAGGCGCACAGGGTCGGACAATCCCTTAAAAAGTTGGGTGAGTTGCACGATTGCTATTTCATCCACCTTTCCAAGGTTTCTACAATAAGCTTAGCTTGCTTGGCATTGGTGATATTAAACTTTGAGCGAGGGATATATTGACCATCGCGCTTTTGAAAACGACGAATGGTATATTTATCTTCACTGTATGTTTGCTTGGCTTTATCCCAAGTTTGATACCTAAACAAAATCGTCACCCAAGCACCTTTGCTTAAGATAACTTTATCTAGTTGCTTGGTGGTCAAAACACCATTTTCTTCATAATCAATGGTTAATTCGTCTGCTGTTTCTGCCATGATTCTCTCTTTTAAGATGGAATATGTATCTATGGTTTTATCGAATAGGCGAACCCTAGCAAAACCCTCGCCCATTGCTACCAACGCGCAGGGTTACCCCCCATAATTAAAACAAAGTGAACCAC
>JALSGX010000224.1 GCA_026982535.1 Ghiorsea sp.
AACCTTAATTTATCGCGACAAGCAGCAAAAAAGGCATCCATTTTCTTTAATAAAACCATAGACAGAGCCATGCTTGGTTTGATTGAACAAACTGACCGCGCTTTGTCGCGTGCGCGAAGTGTGGATGCGGATGATTATGCACCGCGTACTTATGATAAAGCAGAGCAGGCTTTTGAAGCCTTGGAAGCCTACGCTGAAGACATGCAACAAACCCCAGATAAACGCGAAGGTGTCAGCCGCCCAGATAATATCGGGTATGCGCTGGAAATGGCGGTTTATGCACAAAAAATTGCCATCAAAGTTAAAAGCTGGAAGCGTGACCGAGGCAGTTATGAAATGTTTTATTTGGATGCGAAAAATGACCGTATAAAACTCGCCAAAGCCATGCGTATCCCTTTGGACTACAATAATGTCGAAGTGGATATTTCAGCAGATGATTTATTAAAACAGGTGCAGAAGTTACAGCAAACACTAGACCAAGAACGAACACAAAGTGCGCAACAAATCACAGCCATAGATGAAGGCTTTGAGATTGAATTAGAAAAACGATTAAAAGAGCAGCGACTCAAAGACCACAAAAGTTTCCAAGAAAAAATAGCCAACATCAAAGCCGCATTCAATGGCAAACTGGCACGGGAAACGTTTGAGAAAAAAAGGCAACAACAGGTACGTGACTTATTTCAGAAAAATGAAGCTGAAGTGATTACAAACCTTGATGGTTCGCTCATGATTCGCGCCAAAAAAATTAAATTTGGCTCAAGCAGTAGCAAGATTGATGGAGCATACTTTGACTTCTTAGGCCGCATTAAAGATGCCTTGGACTTATACCCTGCCCGAAACATTACGATTGAAGGGCACACTGACAGCTCAGGTGATGCTAAAACCAACCGCAAACTATCGCTTGCGCGCGCCGAGGCAGTACAAGAGTTTCTTATTGCCGCAGGTGTGGATGCTACGCGCATCAAAGCTTTGGGTTATGGCGAAGTCAAACCCATTGCCACCAATATGTATAAAAAAGGTCGCGCTATGAATCGCCGTATTGATATCATCATTCAAGCCCCGCAATAATCATGGGCAAAGAAAATTTGTCTCCATTCAAACAAGCCCTGCTGGACGAAACCCAAGCACTACTAAACAGCGACCTGCCTGAGCATGACTTTAAAATGCTTAGCCGCGTATTATCAGAAATGCGTCAAGGTTTGGAAGTGTTTCAGCCTTATCAAGCATGGCGCAAAGTCAGCGTGTTTGGCTCAGCGCGCACCAAAGAAGACCATGCCCAGTATCAACAAGCCAAAGCATGTGGCAAAGCACTCAAGGATGCGGGGTTTATGGTCATCACTGGCGGTGGGCCTGGCATGATGCAAGCAGCCAATGAAGGT
>JALSGX010000225.1 GCA_026982535.1 Ghiorsea sp.
TACCGTTATTGAGCAAGGTGCTATTCAGCAAAAAAGAGGGATATGGGCACATAAGCGATGGAAAGTGCTTGATGCCAGCAAGCTTACACCAGCGTTATTGGGGCAGTTTCGCTTGATTCAAGGTGTTGTAAGCAGGGTGGATCATAAGGGTTGGCGCATTCATCTTGGTAAGCTTAAGGTGAGTGTGCCGCGGAAGTATAGAGGCGAGTTTAAGCATCCGCCTGCTTGGGCTCTTGGTGATACTGTATTGGTACGGGGCAGACTGCGTTTGTCGCAGCGCAATCAGTGGTTTTTAAGCATACACAGCAAAAGTGATGTGTATCACATTCAATAAATGTGGGATTGCAAGAGTCCTGTTTGAAACTGATGAAGAAAGGGTGGTTTATGCAAAGTATGATAAAATATGTTATGCTGGTTTTATGGATCTTGGGTGTAGCACCAAGCGCGCATGCAGAAGGTAGCCAGTATGATACGCTGACTGACTTAAACTTGGAGATTACACTACAAGAGTCTGATATATTGCTGGCAGATAACCGTGTGCCGACATCCACAACATCTGTGCCCAATATTCCAGACTCCGCGTTCAAGAAGCCAGTGTTTACAGAAAATGATTTACATATGTATTTAGGCTTGGGTTCCATGGCTATGGGAATATTAGCGGCTGTTTCTGCTGGTGATGCGGAAGGTGATCCCGACCTATTAAATACAGTACACTACACGGCAGCCAAAGCATCTTGGCAATTGGGTGCGGCAGCTGTAGGTACAGGTTTGTGGGCGCACTGGGATGACTTTCATCTTGAAGATGGCTTATTAGACCGTGATAACCTGCATGTGATTTTGGGAACGCTAGGTGTGATTGGTTATTACTTGGCAGTCAAGCAAGCCGTGGATGATTATAATGATCCGAATGTGGGCTGGCCTAATGAGAGCCACTCCAATGCAGGTATGCTAGGTGGCGCTGCCATGTTGACGGCTATTGTCATTACTTGGTAAAGATAAAAGGAGATAAACATGAAGAAAGCAATCATTTTAGTAGCAACGCTATTTGTAACACCAATGTTGGCGCAGGCGAATGTCATAGAAGAGCGCTTGGACGCCTATAAAGCGGAGGGTGCTGGGCCTTTTAGCGCAGAAGCTGGCAAAGCCATGTGGACCAAAGAGATTCCTTTTGAGAAAAAAGGTGAGATAATCAAGGGTAGAAGTTGTGCTACATGCCATAATGCTGACCCAACCACACCAGGTAAACATGCCAAAACAGGCAAGGTTATCGCGCCTATGACCCTAGGTGCGGTAAGCATTAACCGTAAAGGTGAAGAAGAGCCTAGGTTTAGCACAGTGAAGAAAGTTGAGAAATGGTTTAAGCGCAACTGTAAGTGGACTTATGGGCGCGAATGTACACCGCAAGAAAAGGGTGACTTTTTGATGTACTTCAAATCGTTATAAAGTGATAAAAGAGAGAGACTATAACCCATGAAAAAACTATTATTGTTAACCTTAGTGATGATGTTTTCACATCAAGCCATGGCAGACCCATTTTTAAGCACATTCTTTCGCTTTAAGGGCGTGAAACCCATGGATAATGATTTGTATAATGAAAGCTGTGGTGAATGTCACTACGCATACCAAGCAGGGCTATTGCCCAAGCGTTCTTGGGAGAAGATGATGCTTCCTGAAGAGTTGGAAGATCATTTTGGTGAAGTGGCAGAGCTTGATGAAGAGGATAGGGTTGAGTTGCTTAACCTTTTGGTTGAAAATGCTGCGGATACATCATTTTACAAGCGTTCCATGAAAATTTCGCGTTCTATCCCAGAGGATGCAACGCCACTTCGTATCACTGAAGTGCCATACATCAAGCGCAAGCATAAGCCCATGACGGACAAATATGTGAAGAACAACCCTAAAGTGAAGTCTTTAATCAATTGTAACGCTTGCCATAGAGAGATTGATAAGGGTATCTTTGATGATGATACCATTCTGATTCCCAATTATGGGTATTGGAGTGAAATTAAGGATGATTAAGGCTCAGTATGCGGGGGATATGCTTTAATATTCTTTAGTGTCAGCTTAAATTTATGTTTTTGCCAAAAGGCAATAGGAGGAATAAACAATGAAAAAGATTATTTTAACAGCAGCTATGCTTGGCTCGTTGAGCTTGGGCGCAACAACAGCAAGTGCTTTGCAAGGCGCGTTGGATACATTGAACGCGCATTATGGTACAAACTTAACCGCATGTACGACTTGCCATACGACTGCGCCAGCGTTGAATGTGTTTGGCGCAGCATATTTGGCGGCAGGTGGTGATAAAACAGGAACAATTGCCCCCAATTGGGCAGTTTTGGATGCAGGCGATGCTGATGGTGATGGTGTGACCAACGCTGATGAGTTTGCCGCAGGCACAGATCCAGCAGTTAACCCTAACGCGACATCTACGGCAGCAACAAGCAGTAGCTCTAGCGGTGGTTGTATCACTGCATCAGCAGCTACACCATTGATGATGGTCTTGGCAATGTTGTCTTTGGGTTTCTTCGTTCGTCGCAAAAAAGGCTAATTAGAGTAACTATCAAAGCCCTTTGAATTTTCAAAGGGCTTTTTTATGGAGAAAACATAATGAAAAAGATTATTTTAACAGCAGCCATGCTTGGCTCGTTGAGCTTGGGTGCAACAACAGCAAGTGCTTTGCAAGGCGCGTTGGATACATTGAACGCGCATTATGGTACAAACTTAACCGCATGTACGACTTGCCATACTTCAGCACCAGCGTTGAATGCCTTTGGTGCCGAATATTTAGCGGCAGGCGGTAATAAAGATGGTTCAATTGCACCGAACTGGGCAGTTTTGGATGCAGGCGATGCTGATGGTGATGGCATCACCAATGCGGCAGAGTTTGCGGCAGGTACCAACCCTGCTGGTGATGCTGCAGCGACTACACGAGAGCAGGCTACAGTCACGGGTTGTATGGCTTCTTCTGTGACCTCACCGTTTGCAATACTTTTTATTCTGTTGGCTTTAGGTAGTGTGTTGCTGCGCCGAAAGGCTTGAGTTGGCTGATATTTCGTTAGGAGGGAAGTATGTTTATTCAAAAAAGCATTCAGTTTCATGTGGTGGTTGCAGCCCTGCTTTTGACTCCACAAGCTTATGCCCAAAGTTCATATGTTGGTCCGTTAAATGCAGAGCTTGGCAACGGCGCATCTGTGTCATGCAGTGCATGTCATTCAGGGTCTGCTACTGAAAATAACGCAACGCTTCCTATGGCAACCACATGGCGCACAGGCGCGCATTTGGCATTATCTGATAGCGATGGTGATGGCTTTAATAATGCGCAAGAAGTCAGTGGTGCGAGCACTAACTTTAATTATCTATCCGTATCACCTTTTACGCTTGCCAAGGCAGCAGAGGGTTCAACATCCCCTAATGTGGTTGTTGTTGGTGGAGGTATTGTTAATGAAACTCCTATCACTGATGTATATGCCCAAGCGGGTATTTCCGCGCCAACGGTCGGTAAGGAGATTGCGGCCAATGTGTCGCCTGAGGTACAAACATTCCCAGCAACGATATTTTTTAACCGAGGTATTACCCCAGGCTCCAAAGTATATGTTGCAGATTTTGCAACACAAACCAGTACGCTGTTGACCACAGGCGTTAGCTATAATGCAAATGGTAGCATTACTGTTTCTGGTGTTACAGGTCCTGCCAATATTATTGTTGAACGCATTGTTC
The DNA here is from genome assembly GCA_026982535.1 of Ghiorsea sp. GTDB lineage: Bacteria > Pseudomonadota > Zetaproteobacteria > Mariprofundales > Mariprofundaceae > Ghiorsea. Next base: position 3,718 of record JALSGX010000225.1, read on the forward strand.
CCGTAGTGCCTCCACCAGGTCCACCACGAGGTGGTGAGGAAGAAGGTTTTGAATGCGTAACAGGTCAACTTTCGATGCCATTGTTGATATTTTTTGCCCTGTTAATGCTTGGGTTTATGATTAAACGAAAACATAGATAAACAGCGCAATGATAAAATAAAAGCCCTGTGAAGCATGTTGTTTCGCAGGGCTTTTTTATGTTCTGACTTTTGTTTAACGCCTTCTTCGCGGTGGTTTGGATTTTGATTTTCGCTCAACACGCGTATGTTGGGTGCGGAAGTTTGTACCTTGTTTTGCTCTGCCCAAAGGTGCAGATTGATAGGCAGGAATCAATTGATGATCACCTGAGCCAATCAAATCTGCACGCCCCATTTTTTTCAAAGCATCCCTGAGCATAGGCCAATTATCTTTGTCGTGGTACCTAAGGAAAGCTTTGTGTAAATCCCGCTGTTTTTTGCGTTTGGGCACAAACACTTCTTCTTTATACCGCGCTTTAATGCGGCTAATCGCTTTAAGTGGGTTGCGCCCTGAGCGATACATGGCTGCCGCCGTGCTCATCGGCGATGGCAAGAAGGCTTGGACTTGGTCTGCCTTGTAATGGTTTTGCTTGAGCCACAATGCCAAGTTCAGCATATCTTCATCGGTAGTACCTGGGTGGGCGGCGATAAAATAGGGAATCAAATACTGCTTTTTGCCTGCCTGTTTGGAAAACTTATCAAAGAGCTCCTTAAACTTGTCATAACTGCCAATGCCCGGTTTCATCATTTTATCAAGTGGCGAACTTTCGGTGTGTTCAGGTGCGATTTTGAGATAACCACCCACATGATGTGTCACCAATTCTTTGATGTATTCAGGGGATTCCACTGCCAAGTCGTATCGTAATCCTGATGCGATAAACACCCGTTTGATGCCTTTAAGGTTGCGCGTTTTGCGATACAATTGAATCAATGGATTGTGGTCTGTGCCCAGATTTTTGCAAATGCCCGGGAACACACAAGATGGTTTGCGGCATGATGCTTCAATTTCTGCCGATTTGCATTTGAGGCGATACATATTGGCTGTTGGCCCGCCCAAATCAGAAATCACGCCCGTGAAGTTTGGTGTTTTATCACGAATGGCTTCCACTTCGTTGAGAATCGACTTTTCCGAGCGGCTTTGGATGATGCGCCCTTCATGTTCGGTGATAGAGCAAAATGTGCAGCCACCAAAACAACCGCGCATGATGTTTACCGAGTTTTTAATCATTTCATAAGCAGGAATCTTGGTTTCCTTGGCTTTGATGTCGCCATATCCTAAGTAAGGAAGCCGTGAATACGGCAAATCAAACACGCTATCCAGCTCCTCGGTGGTGAGCGGAATAGCAGGTGGGTTTATCCATACTTGGCGCGACCCATGTTGCTGAATCAAAGCTCTGGCATTGCCGGGGTTGGTCTCCAAATGCAAAAGTCGAGACGCATGGGCATACAAAATTTCATCATCCACCAAAGCTTCATAAGACGGCATACGAATGACGGTGGTATCACGATTTTTCTTGATGTCCAAGATGGACACAGGCACAACCTTTTCACGCAGCCTGTGCATGGCTTTTTCATCGCAAGCTTGCGGGCTATTCATGGCGTAAGGATTGATATGCTGAAAAGGCTTCCCAATTTCATCTACATCCGTGCTGGGTATTTCAATCCAACCATCAGGCACTTGATTAACCATCACGGCAGTACCACGAATATGTTTCAAGTCTTTGATGTTTTTGCCAGCACCAAGGGCATGGGCAATGTCAATGATTTGCCGCTCACCATTGCCGTAAACCAAAATATCGGCTTTGGAATCCATAAGCACAGAGCGGCGTACTTTATCCGACCAATAATCATAGTGGGCAATGCGCCGTAAACTTGCCTCAATGCCACCAATCACCACAGGCACACCCTTAAACGCTTCTCGGCATCGTTGGGCGTACACCGTGACCGCTCTATCAGGGCGTTTGCCGCCCACGCCGCCTACAGTATAAGCATCATCAGAGCGGATTTTGCGCTCGGATGTGTAGCGGTTGACCATGGAATCCATGTTGCCCGCCGTAACACCCCAAAACAGGTTGGGTTTACCCAGAGCCTTAAAATCTTCGGCGGATTTCCAATCGGGTTGTGAAATAATGCCGACCCTAAACCCTTGGGCTTCCAAAGCGCGACCGATAACCGCCATACCAAAGCTAGGTAAATCCACATAGGCATCACCTGTGACCAACACAATATCGCAGCTATCCCAGCCTAGCTTATCCATATCCGCTCGGCACATGGGCAGTTGATAAGCAGGGCGCTCATGGGCGGCTGCCCAATATTTGGGGTAGTCTAAAATGGAACGGGGTTGTTTAGATAAAGGCATATTTATCTCGTCATTCCCGCGTAGACGGGAATCCATGTTGGTTGCATGGTGTTATCATGGAGAAACAAGCCTCTGCCTCTTGTGGACTCCCGCCTGCGCGGGAATGACAAATGTCTAGGTTGGTTCATTGTGTATTTAACAGTATTTTTAAGGCTGCTCCCGGGTCATCTTGTCGCATCAGTGATTCACCCACCAAGAAACCATATACGCCATGCTGATTCATCAGTCGAATATCATCATGGGTGAAAATGCCCGATTCGGTAATCACGGTGCGTTCACTGGGGATTTCAGGCAATAAATCCAGCGTGGTTTGCAGGGTAATATCAAACGAATGCAGATTGCGGTTGTTGATACCCAATAGGGGTGTGTCCAAATCCATAGCGCGTTCCAACTCTCTTGCATCATGCACTTCAGGCAATACAGACAAGCCCAACTCCTTCGCTGCTGCACATAATTCTTGCGCCAAATCATCCTCAATCATTGCCATAATCAAGAGAATACAACTTGCGCCCATGGCTCGCGCCTCAATGATTTGGTAAGGGTCGAGCATAAAATCTTTGCGTAAAATCGGGATGTTGACGACTGCACGAATATCGCGCACGAAATCATCAGAGCCCTGAAAGTATTTCACATCGGTCAACACCGATAAACAAGTTGCCCCGCCTTGTTCATAAGCCTTAGCAATATCTACGGGGTGAAAGTCTTCACGGATAATACCTTTGGATGGCGAAGCTTTTTTCACTTCAGCAATCACCGCATTGTCTTGCTTGCTGATGCGCTGAATCAAAGCACCTGCATAATCCAAAGGCTCAATGCTTGACGCTTGGCGCAACACATCTTGTTCACTGACCTTAGCTTTGCAGCTTTTAACCCACTCGCGTTTGTAGGCAGCGATTTCATTTAAAATAGAACTCATACTTTAACCTTTGATAACCACAAAGGCACAAAGACACAAAGGTATGATTAGTCCAATTGTTCTTTGTGCTTTTGTGTCTTTGTGGTTCATTTGTTTGTAAATTTAATCAGTGCACCCAAAGTTGCTGTGGCTTTGCCATCGTCAATGGTTTTAGCAGCAACACCCAAACCGTCTGCAATACTTTCCACTTTACCAGCGACCCAAAGTGCTGCCGCACTGTTGAGCAGCACAATATCACGCCCTGCACCTTGTACACCCGCAAGGATATGTTTCATCACTTCGGCATTGAATGCGGCATCGCCACCCTCTAACGCTTTGGGCGTGGCATAAGGCATACCAAAGGCTGATGGGTCAATTTCAAAACGGTGGGTTTTGCCATTTTCCACCCACACGGCATCGGTGATGGTGGTCGTGGTAATTTCATCCAAACCATCGCGCCCATGCACAACCAATGCCCGTTTGCTGCCCAGTTGCGCCAAGGCATTTGCCACCAAATCCAATTTATCTTCGCCAAATACACCCAAGATTTGATAATCTGCACTAGCAGGGTTGGTCAAAGGACCGAGTAAGTTAAATACCGAACGCACACCCAATTCGCGGCGCACTGGCCCTGCATATTTCATGGCGGGGTGACATTGCGGTGCAAACAAGAAACCAATGCCGACTTCATCCACGCAATTGGCGACTTGCTCTGGTGAAATATCCAGTTTCACACCTAGGGCTTCCAACACATCGGCACTGCCTGATTTGGAAGAAATGGCACGGTTACCATGTTTTGCCACAGGCACACCACATGCTGCCAAAACAATAGCAACTGTGGTGGAAATATTGAATGTGGATGCGCCATCGCCACCTGTGCCGCAAGTGTCCAACAATCCTGACGCTTTGGGGTGAATCTGGGTTGCTGCACTGCGCATGGCTCTTGCAGCACCTGCCACCAACTCAGGGGTTTCTCCACGAATGCTTAAACCCATCAACAATGCACCAATTTGCGCAGGTGTGGCTTGCCCCTGCATGATTTGCTTAAACACGGTCTCCGATTGTTTAGAGCTTAATGGAATACCTTTTTGGGTATCACTAATCGCATGTTGAATGTTATAATCCTTGCTCATCTTATAACTCCAAGAAGTTTTTAAGCATGGTGTGTCCATGCTCGGTTAAAATGGATTCTGGATGAAATTGCAGCCCGAAAGTGGGGTGCTCTTTGTGGCGCAATCCCATGAGTTCGCCTTCTTCTGTCCATGCCGTGCGCATTAAATCGGCAGGTAAAGGCTCATCCACAATCAAAGAATGATAACGGGTGGCGGTAAATGGCGTGGGTAAACCCTTAAACATACCATCTTCATCATGGTGGATGGGGCTGACTTTGCCGTGCATGAGGCGAGGTGCGCGAATCACTTTGCCGCCAAACACTTCACCAATGGATTGATGCCCAAGGCACACGCCTAAAATAGGCAGTTTGCCCGAGAAATGTTCGATGACAGGCTTGGAAATCCCTGCCTCAGCAGGCGTGCAAGGGCCGGGTGAAATCAAAATGCGAGAAGGATTTAAGCTTTCAATCTCAGCAATGGAAATTTTATCATTGCGATAGACTTGGGGTGTATCGCCAAGCTCGCCCAAGTATTGCACAAGATTAAAGGTAAAAGAATCGTAGTTATCAATGACCAATGTTGCCGAACTCATGATTTGTCTCCATTGCGTTGCTGTAAACCTGCCAGTGCTACAGCGCGGAACATCGCCGATGCTTTGTTCACACATTCTTGATATTCGCTTTCAGGCACAGAATCAGCGACCAAACCCGCGCCCGCTTGCACATGCAGCATATCACCTTCAATCACAGCGGTGCGAATGATAATGGCAGTGTCCATATTTTCACCACCAAACGAAATATGCCCAATGCAGCCACCATAAGGTCCTCGTGGTTGCCCTTCAAGCTCATCAATGATTTGCATGGCGCGGATTTTTGGTGCGCCAGACAATGTGCCCGCGGGGAATGTGGCTGCCAAGACATCAAGCGCATCCACATCATCACGCAGCTCACCTTCAACTTGCGATACAATGTGCATCACATGCGAATAGCGTTCAATTGCCATGGAATCGGTGACTTTCACCGAGCCAAACTTGCTGATGCGCCCCAAATCATTGCGCCCCAAATCCACCAGCATCACATGTTCTGCGATTTCTTTGGTGTCTGCCAACAATTCATCTTCCAAAGCTTTGTCTTCTGCGGCGGTTGATCCACGCGGGCGCGTGCCTGCAATGGGGCGAACAATGGCCTTAGAGCCTTCTTTGCGCACCAAGATTTCAGGCGATGAACCAATCAAGGTCACATCCTGAATGTGCATATAAAACAAATATGGCGATGGATTGATATGACGAATGGCGCGATACAAAGCAAGCGGGTCAACGCTTAAGGGCTGACTAAAGCGTTGCGAGACCACCACCTGAAAAATATCACCTGCCAAAATGTATTCCTTGGCAGTCTCCACCATGCCCTCATATTCGGCTTGGGATACATTGGATGGCGGAATATTCAGCTCGGTATTTGTTGCGGCAAGCGGATGAAATGGTGCAGGTGTGGGGTTGTTTGCAAGCGTTGCTTCGATGTTATCCAAAATACTTTGTGCTTCTGCTTTATCCTGTTCCAACGCGCACAAATGGACAATGCCTTTGAGATTATCCACCACCACAAAGCGATCAATCAACATATATGCAGCCACCACTTGAT
>JALSGX010000226.1 GCA_026982535.1 Ghiorsea sp.
CATACATCATATGCACACCATAATATGCACTATTAGTAAAGAAGCGGTTCACTGTGATTTCTGATGCCGAAAATGGAATAGATGAGGAGCTATGTCTTGGTATCATAGTATGATAGTTAAACACACCTGCTTGCCATTCATACTTGGTCTCATCAAGCTCATATTCATCTCGGAAAGGTTTATCCAAGTCTGTACTTAATTCAAAACTTGCATATTGCAGCCGCATATCACCCAAAGGTGCGATTAGGTAGCCTCCTTCTAGTGTCACGGCTATATCATCTGTCATATACCATACGGCATTGAGCGCAACCTTACCCAACAGCCCACCTTGGGTCAGTGCGCCACCGCCACCGCCCATGCCTACACCAACACGACCACCAACAAACAACCTATCTTGAAGCACAGGGTACTCCACACCCATTGCTGCCAAATAGTCTGCATAACCACCTAGGTTTCCCCCTGCTGCACCCACGATTTCAGCACTCCAGTAGGTTGTGGGATTCAGCCATTGATCTGCCCTTGCGCCAAGCATGACTGCCCGCTCATTGGTATTACCAACACTACGCAACACACCGTGATATATCGCTGCCACACCACGAATACGGTCAAAACCAAAGCCCCCCTTTTCAAAAGTTTGCTGTGTTTGTTGCGTGTCTGCCAGAAAGAAATCATGCTGATGGGAGAGAGTGAGCCCAACTTGATTGCTTGATACTGTACCTGTGGGAAAGCGCACATGCGATGCCGATAAACCAAGCGCAACATCCTTCATGCGATAAAGCACATCAATATGTGGGCGAAAAGTTAAGCCGCCACCCACAAGCCGGTTCGCACCGCCGCCACCGCCGCCACCAAGGTACAAGCCTGCATCAATCAACCATGTATGACTAAGCTGATGCCGCCAAGTGAGTGATGTACCCAAAGAAAAGAAGCCGCCGCGCTCACCTGTGATGCCACCATACAAACTGCCGCCAATAAAAATGTCCTCAAAGGTTTGCCATTGGTATGTCGCACCTACCCAGCCCAGTTGCTCGGTAGCGGATAAGTTGATTTGTTCAATATCCAACTTCAATAAAGCTTGCTGCGGCTCACCTTGTTCAGCAACTGCGGCGGCAGGCACACACAGCATGAATAAAATTATAAAAAATCTAGGCATGTTCTAGGTCTAGCAGATATGCCTTAGCTTCCAAGCCGCCTGCATAACCCGCAAGCGAACCGTCTGAGCCGATGATGCGGTGGCATGGAATCATCATCGAAATCGCATTGGCAGCAACCGCAGATGCCACAGCGCGTACTGCTTTTTCATTGCCTATGTTTCTGGATAATTCTAAGTAGGAACATGTTGTACTGTAAGGTATATCCAT
>JALSGX010000227.1 GCA_026982535.1 Ghiorsea sp.
TACAAACTTTTCAGAACCAGCCGCTACGATTTTCTCGCGGGTAAGTGCACCGCCGCCACCTTTGGTCAAGTTTTTGCCTGTATCAAATTCATCTGCACCATCTATATATACAGATAGTTTGTTCACTTGGGTTAGTGCGTCATTGAGTTCAAATACTGGAATACCATGACCTTTTAAGCGTTCGGCAGTGACCTCAGAGCTTGCCACTGTGCCTTTGATGTCATCTTTGATGGTTGCCAATGCATCAATGAACTTATTGGCAGTTGAGCCTGTGCCGACACCCACAATAGAGCCTTTGACAACATATTGTAAGGCAGCTTGCGCCACGGCTTCTTTCATTTCATCTTGTGTCATATGTTTCTCCTTTGTGGATATGCTTAATTATATATTATAAGGTGGCGCAGCTTACTACCAAAAATAAAAATCACCAATACACAAGTGAGCGAGTGTGATGACATTAAAAATAAGTTGAATGAAGGTGTTTGACATTACAAAACCGTTTCATACAATGCGCGACCCGTCTGGCAGTAAGGTGAGAAACCCTGCTTGATTTGGAGAGAAGTTTTTCAGTCATATTGATTGGATTTTTGGAGTATCAAACATGTCTACTTGGACTGTTCGCCCTGGCGATATTGAACGTAAATGGTATATCGTGGATGCTGAGGATATGATTCTTGGTCGTCTATCAACTGAAGTTGCTCGCATTTTGCGCGGTAAACACAACCCGATGTATACCCCTCATGCAGATTGCGGTGACCATGTTGTCATCATCAATGCTGAGAAAGTAAAAGTTACAGGCAACAAAGAAATGCAAAAAATGTATTACCGTCACAGCCGTTATGCTGGCGGTTTGCATACGATTTCTTTGGAGAAACAACGTGAGCGTTTTCCTGAGCGTATCCTTGAGTTGGCTATCAAAGGTATGATGCCAAAGGGTCCTTTGGGTCGCAAACAAATGCTTAAATTGAAAGTGTATGCTGGTTCTGAACATCCGCACACTGCACAAGCTCCGCAAGAGCTAAAAGTAAACTAAAAGAATTTTGGAAGAATAGGTAAAGACAATGGCAGATGAAATGTACCGAGGAACAGGACGACGCAAGCGTAGTATTGCGCGTGTGATGATTAAAGCTGGAAGTGGTCAAATTAGCATCAATGGTCGCGACATGGAAAACTTTTTTCCTATCGAAATCATTCGTCAAGAAGCTGTTCGCCCACTAACACTTGTTGGATTGACTGACCGCTTAGACATTCGTGTGAATGTGCATGGTGGCGGTGTTTCTGGTCAAGCTGGCGCGATTCGTCATGGTATTGCTCGTGCATTGCTTGAATATGACGCAGGTCTTCGCCCTCAATTG
>JALSGX010000228.1 GCA_026982535.1 Ghiorsea sp.
TGGGCTTAGATAGGCGAGGCTAAAGCCTCACTTCCAATTTGAATAAGACCTTGGACAATACTTTTTGAGGAAGTCCTAAATTAGATTAAACTCAAAAAGTTGCAAAGTATTGATATGTAAAGATAATATATCATTTATTCTGTATTGGATGTAAGGTTTTAGGTGCATTGACTGCAAACGGCTTGTACATGATTTGGGGTTTGTTGCATTGATGCTATAGGAAGCGAGGCTTTAGCCTTGCCTTCACTTGAGAAGGCGTAAACTTTTTTCTGGAAACCATAACACTAAGCACCTGGGTTTAGTGGCTAGGCTAAAGCCTCGCTTCCTGTGAGGTATTTCGACCAAAGTGCCCAAAGTGGAGCTTTTTTGAGGTGGCTATACTAGGCTCAAGGGGATACTTTTTGAGGGAGTACTAAATTATCACAAAAAGAGGCTGCCACAAGGCAGCCTCTGTTGTTCATAAGGTTGTTGAGGAAGTTTAGTTTTTTTCTTTATCCACAATTTTTTTGATCCAAGGCATCATGGCGCGAAGCTTTTCTCCTGTTTGCTCGATGGGATGGGCGGCATTGTTGCGTCGTGCGGCCGTCATGGATGCGTAGTTGCATTGTCCTTCAAGGATAAATTGTTTGGCATACTCACCGCTTTGGATGTTTGCTAAGCACTCTTTCATGGCTTTGCGTGATGCTTCATTGATAATTTTAGGGCCAGTCACATATTCACCATATTCTGCATTGTTGGATATGGAGTAGTTCATATTGGCAATGCCACCCTCATACATCAAATCTACAATCAGCTTCAATTCGTGCAAGCATTCAAAATATGCCATTTCAGGGGCATAGCCAGCTTCAACAAGCGTTTCAAAGCCAGCTTTAACCAACTCCACTGTGCCACCACAAAGTACAGCTTGCTCACCAAATAAATCTGTTTCTGTTTCATCTTTGAATGTGGTTTCGATAATACCTGTACGACCACCACCAATAGCTGAGGCATACGACAAGCAAAGTGCTTTAGCATTTCCTGTGGCATCTTGAAATACTGCGATAAGATCGGGAATACCACCACCACGCACAAATTCGGAACGAACAGTGTGCCCAGGCGCTTTTGGAGCAATCATGACCACATCAAGGTCGGCACGAGGGATGATTTGGTTGTAGTGAATAGCAAAACCATGGGCGAATGCTAGGGTTGCACCTTGCTTGATATTGGGTTCGATTTCTTCCTTGTAAAGCACAGATTGAAATTCATCAGGTGTCAAAATCATCACAACATCAGCAGAAGCAACAGCATCTGCAACATTGCTGACCTGCAAGCCATGTGCCTCGGCTTTGGCAATGGATGATGAACCTTCGCGAAGACCAACAACAACATCAACACCAGAGTCTTTTAGGTTGGTTGCATGCGCATGCCCTTGTGAACCATAACCAATAATCGCAACTTTTTTGCTTTTAATGATGGATAAATCTGCATCTTTATCATAATAAACATTTAATGCCATGGGTTTGTACTCCTCAATATTGTTCAATAAAACTTAAAATGGTCGCGTAAGCTAATCAAGTTAGAACAAAATAGCACCTATTCTGTGCACATGGTGATTTAGGGGCACCTCATAAAAAAACTATGCTTGTTTAGCATGTTTTGAAACAAGGTCTAGCATGCGTTGACCAAGTAAGGTCGGGTTATGCTCAATAGCCACACCAGCAGCCTCAAGTGCGTCAAACTTGGCTTTAGCAGTGCCTTTACCCCCAGATATAATGGCACCCGCATGACCCATGCGTTTGCCTGTTGGCGCGGTTGCACCCGCAATAAAGGCAACCACAGGTTTGGAGACACAGGTTTTGATATACTCGGCAGCTTCTTCTTCTTCGGAGCCACCAATTTCACCAATCATAATGATACCATCGGTGTCTTCATCAGCTTCAAATAGCTTGAGGCAGTCGGTGAAGGTCATGCCATGGATAGGGTCGCCACCAATGCCAATACATGTACTTTGCCCAAGCCCTATTTGGGTGAGTTGGTCAACCGCTTCATAGGTTAAGGTTCCTGATCGGGAAATCACGCCAATGCGCCCGGGTAAATGAATATGTCCTGGCATAATACCAATCTTAGCTTGTCCAGGGGTAATGATTCCAGGGCAGTTAGGCCCAATTAAAATGCTATCTTTATCACGCAAATAGGTCTTAACTTTAAGCATATCCGCAATGGGAATACCCTCAGTGATGCAAACAATTAGCTTGATGCCTGCATCAGCAGCTTCCATGATAGCATCCGCAGCAAAAGGAGCAGGCACATAAATCACCGACGCTTCAGCACCAGTCTGGCGAACAGCATCTTCAACCGTGTTGAACACGGGTAAATTCAAGTGGGTTGTACCACCCTTATTAGGGGTTACACCACCGACAAAGTGTGTGCCGTAGGCTATCATTTGTTCGGAATGAAATGTGCCCTGTTTACCTGTAAAACCTTGGCAAATAACGCGGGTATGTTTATCCAGTAATACAGCCATTACACAGCCTCCGCAGCCAATGTTGCCGCTTCATCCAAGTCTTTTGCCCAGCGTACATCAAGCCCCGCGTCAGCAATCAGTTGTTGTCCTTCTTTTTCATTGGTGCCCACCAAACGCATCACTACAGGTACTTGCATGGGGTGCGTTTTTACGGCTTCAAGCAAGCCTTGGGCAATCACATCGCAGCGCACAATACCACCAAAGATGTTGACCAACACTGCTTTGACATGAACATCATCAAATAACAATTTGAACGCTTCGCAAACTGTTTCCACGGTAACACCACCGCCGACATCCAGAAAATTAGCAGGTCTTTGTCCTTTAAGCCGGATAATATCCATGGTTGCCATGGCAAGCCCGGCACCATTGACCATGCAGCCGATGCTGCCATCTAAAGCGATATAGTTGAGGTGGTATTTGGAAGCTTCAATTTCTTTTTCATCTTCTTCGCCTAGGTCGCGGTATGCTAAAATCTCTTTTTGACGGTAAAGTGCATTATCATCCACGCTAAACTTGGCATCAAGCGCGATAAACTTACCCTGCTTTGTGCACACCAAAGGGTTAAGCTCTAGCAAGCTGGCATCGGTTTGTTGAAACATGGCATAAAGCTTGGTGACAAGTTGACCAAATTGCTTGGCAATATTGTCCGTTAAACCTAAGAAGAAAATCATTTTGCGAATATGAAAGCCTGATAGCCCTGATGCCATATCAATGGAAACATTCAAAATACGCTCAGGTGTGTTGGCAGCCACAGCTTCAATATCCATACCACCATCAGGAGAAACCACAAAGCTGATACTTTCCTTTTCCCTATCCACCAAAAGACTGAGATAATATTCATGGGCAATATCAATGCCTGATTCGATATAAATGCGGCGTACCACTTTGCCTGTTTCACCTGTTTGGTGGGTAACCAATGTGCTGCCCATTAAAGTTTCGGCAGCTTGCTGCACTTCATCCAAGGTTTTACAAATTTTAACGCCACCAGCCTTGCCGCGACCACCCGCATGGATTTGTGCCTTGACCACCCATAATGAGCCACCAAGCTTTGCTGCGGTAGCTTTGGCTTGGTTGGCTTCAAGGATAACTTGCCCTTTGGGTATAGCGATACCGAAGGATGCTAAAAGTTCTTTGGCTTGGTATTCATGAATATTCACGCTTGCTCTCCTAAAAGCCGATCCACATCTTCCTTGGCTGCTTTGACTGCTGCCAAAGAGGCTTGCATGGCTTCTTTTTCGGATTCATTCAAGTCCAATTCAATCACACCCTCCATACCACCACCACCAAGCTTGCAAGGCACGCCCATAAAATAGCCATCAATGCCATATTCGCCTTCAAGCCATGCCGCGCAAGGCAGGATGCGATTTTGGTCTTTCAAAATAGCTTCAGTCATTTCAACAATAGCGGCACCTGGTGCATAAAACGCAGAGCCTGTTTTTAAGAGTTCAACAATTTCCGCGCCACCTTGCGCTGTGCGCTCACTGATTGTATCAATCTCCGCTTGACCAAGCATTTCACCAAGCGGTACACCGCCAACCGTGGAATAGCGCGCAAGCGGAACCATGGTGTCGCCATGTCCGCCCAACACAAGCGCGGATACATCAGCAATGGACACATCCAAAGCTTGGGCGATGAAGGAGCGCATTCTCGCGGAGTCCAGTACACCTGCCATGCCGATGATGCGTTTGCGGGAGAAGCCAGATACTTGTTTGGCAGTATAAACCATGGCATCTAGCGGGTTAGTGACGACAATGATCATGCAATCTGGAGAATGTTTGATAACTTTCGCGGTCACATCAGCAACAATTTTAACATTAGTGGTCAACAAATCATCACGGCTCATACCAGGTCGCCTTGCAATGCCCGCGGTGATAATCACCAAGTCAGAGTCCGCGGTATCAGCGTAATCTTGTGTACCTTGTACACTTACATCATAGCCAAGAATAGGGGAGGCTTCATACATATCCAGTGCCTTGCCTTGCGGAATACCATCCACAACATCCAGTAATACAACATCACCAAGCTCTTTATAAGCAGCTAAAAATGCAGCTGTTGCCCCCACATTGCCTGAGCCGACCACAGTAATTTTTTTTCTTGGGAAATAAGCATTATCATGTTTTACAACACCAGACCAACGCATAAACTCTCCTGTGCTTCATTTATCATTGTCGAAAGATAGCGGTTAAGCTTGAAAAGGCATAGCAAGCGCTGCCTCGATAGCTTGTTGCTGCACCTCTTGTCGGCTTCCTTGGAAATAGAAGCATTGTGCAATGGCTTCTTGATTTGGAGCTTTAAGCCCTATCCAAACTGTGCCTACGGGTTTGTCTTGTGTGCCACCGCTTGGTCCTGCAATGCCTGAAATGGCCAGAGCCAAAGTGGGCTGCGCACACCTTTGAACCGCACCACTAACCATGGCAAGGACAACCTCTTGACTCACTGCACCGAATGTTTCTAGCGTTTTAAGTGGAACGCGGACTTCTTCATGTTTGGCTTGATTGGAGTAGGTAACCCAGCTTCTATCGAGCACATCGGATGCACCCGGTATGGCACCAATCGCAGCAGTGAGCCCGCCTGCGGTACATGATTCCACGCAGCGAATTTGCCACCCTTGCTCCCTTAAATAGGTTATCAGTTTCTCAGCTTGTGTCATGCGAACACCTGTAATAACAGTAGCCCCAAGGTGCCACCCATAAGCCCTGCAAGCAAATCATCATTCATAATCGAAAACCAGTGCGCCCCCCATGTTTCAACCTTTTTGATGGGAAAAGGTTTCATGATGTCAAAGCCGCGAAACAGTATAAAAGCCAGTGGTAATATGATGGTTAATGGTTGTTCTGGGAAAACTGATACAAGTATGGCGATATTGAGCCAAAGACCCGCCCATTCATCAATCACAATCCAGCCTGGGTCATGACCCTGTCCAAGCTTGAGTAATTCAGGCAACAAGTAGTAGCAAACGACGCACCCAAACAGAGTGATGATGGTTGTTGCAAGCCACAACGCGCTTAATCCCCATAGATCAAGGATAAACCAAGCTGGGACAAGAGCAAACAAACTGCCCCAAGTGCCGGGGGCTTTGGGCAGCCAGCCGCTACCTAGGCCCGCTGCCAACCAGCGCAATAGCCATAATGTTGTATCAGTCAAAATGATCATACCCCTTGATATTGTAATCCATCATTGTTCCATGTTGAACGAGTTGCACACCGCTTCCCTTGTTGCAACAACCAATGTGTTTTGCGCCAAGCTTGGTGAGTAAGTGGTGTTTTGTATCTGGCGCGGTGCAACAAAGCGCATAATCTTCACCACCACCAAGCATCATCTTTAACGCATTTTCAGCATTTAATTCAGATGTAAGGTTTTGATAACTATCAAGTTTTTGTATTAAATGGATGTCAATATCAATACCAACTTGTGAAGCTTGGCTTATATGATTTAAGTCTTGCAATAGTCCATCGCTAATGTCGATGCAGCTTTGGATACCCATCTCTCGCAGTGCTATGCCTTGCTTATACAATGGTGTAATGGTTTGAAAGTGAGATATAAAACGACCACTTGGTTTGTTTTGCAACCATTGTTGCAACCCTGCGGCAGATAACCCTAAATCGCCTAAAATCCAGACCTTATCACCAGGTATTGCCGCATTTCGCCGCATGGCAGCACCTTTAGGGACAAGCCCACCAACGGTGACAGTGATGCTGTTGACAACTGCGTTTACGGTATCGCCGCCGGCAAGCTCAATATGGTGGGTAACACATGCTTGCACAATACCACGACTCATCTGGGATAATGATGGTTTATCTTTGGCTGAGATAGCTAGCCAAACCCAAGCAGGTGTTGCACCCATGGCGGCGAGATCGGAAAGGGCGGCGTTGATAGCTCGAGAACCCGCAATACCCAAGCTCATGTCTTTTGGCCAATGTACACCTTCAACTGCAGTATCTGTACTGATGACAACTTCCATATTTTCAGGAATATGGTGAACAGAAGCATCATCACCATTGCCAAGGGTAGTGGTGGGGTGGCGAAAGGGCGTGCGTGCTTGGAATAAATGCGTGATAGCATCAAACTCTTGATTCATATTGTGAACTCTTAGCTAATCCAGCAAAAAAGCCAAGCAACAGATGTTACTTGGCTTAAGTGATACAAGTTTATCCTTGTTTAGAGGCGATTGCCCGCCATGTAATGTTGAATGGCAGCTTTCTCGGCGTTCATTTGCCGAATCACATTTGCAGTATGGGTAAGAAGGTGTGCGAAGATAGCATAAACCAAGTCAGGGTCAGTTCGCATAAATGAAGTAAAAACATCACGCGATAGCTTATAAACAATGCAGTCTTCTTTTGCTGTTACAGTTGCACTGGCTTCATCTTCGGTTAAGAAGCTCATTTCACCAACCAGGTCGCCGGGCTTTGCAGTACCCACACGGATATTTTCCCCATTACAGTTGCAATCAATGGATGCTGCGCCAGTATGAATGACATAAACTGCGTCACCAGGGCTTCCTTGAGCAACGATAACATCACCCTTGGTATATTCGCAAACCTCAATATTATCATTAATTAACGCTTTTTGCGTATCTGAAAGTCCCTGTTTGAAAAAGTGTTGTTCTAGCCAGTTTAGATCGATTCCCATTTGATATCCTCCCAGTTGTTCATACTCATTTTTGTAAGCCAACGACCAGCGCGCTGACAGATAACCTTGATTGCAGCAAGCTTAATACAACCTTAGCGCAGAAAAGTTAGCCAGATCACACAATAGTTGCCTGATGTCTTGATTGGGCACATCAGGCAATAATGTTATGGCTCGTTCAGCGTAAGCTTTAGCTTTTTGCATGGTGTACTCTGTGCCACCGTATTGTAACACCTTGTCACGCACCCACTCACGGTCGTCATCATGGTATGGCTCTTGAAGTCGCTCGGCGATGGTTTGTACTCGTGCGTAAAGCTCCTCATCTTGATTCATGGCATGAATCAATGGCAATGTGATTTTTCCTTCTTCCAAATCATGACCCACAGGTTTGCCCGCAGCTTCTTCATCAGATAGATAATCCAGTGCGTCATCCATCAATTGGAAGGCAACACCCAAGCACATACCATATTCTGCCATATCTTTGATGGTTTGCGCATCTTGCCCACTCACATGCGCGCCCACTTCGGCGGCTGCGGCAAACAATACTGCCGTTTTGCGCTCAATCACTTCCAAACATTCTGCTTCAGTCATTTCCAAATGGAATGTGCGCGAGAGTTGCAAGACTTCACCTTCAGCCAAAGCATTGGTGACATCAGACATGAGTTTTAACATACCCATGTCATTGTCTTGCACCAACATTTGAAAGGAGCGAGAGAATAAATAATCACCCACCAAGACACTGGCTTGATTGCCCCAGACAGCATTTGCAGAAGGATTGCTGCGCCTGAAATCGGATGAATCCACCACATCATCATGCAAGAGTGATGCGGTATGGATAAACTCAACCACCACAGCAAGCGGGATATGTCTATCACCTTTATAGTCAAACATTTTGGCAATCAAAAGGCACAACAGTGGGCGCAAGCGTTTGCCACCGTTGTTGATAATATAGTGCCCAATGGCAGGAATCATGGCGATGTCCGATTGAAGGTTGTCGTGAATGCAGTCGTTCACACGCCTCATATCATCGGTACATAGCTTCATGGCTTGGTTTAGGGGGGTGTTATGTTTCACGGTCGGCAAGCGTAGAATATTCGTTGCTTTCGTCAACCAAGTATAGCCAAGTTTGATGAAGAGGCGTGTTGCTAGCAGCAAGGATGGGGCAGCTTAAACGCGATTTGGCAAAAGGGTGGATACCACAAAAGTCAGTTGCCACACAATTTGCCTCTTCAGCAAGCAATAAACCCGCGGCATAATCCCAAAGCTTTTGCCCACCATGTAGAATAAATTGTGAGCGACCTGCCGCAAGCCATGCCCATTCAAGGGCACATGTGCCAATATTGCGTTGGCTGCGGTAGTGTTTTTGGGTGGCAAGCTTGGTAGCAAGTGCAGGTTTGAGGCGCTTGAAATCCACAAAACCAATGCAGTCACCTAAAGGTTTGTCGATTGGGATTGGGGTGTAAGGCTGTTGATTGATGCGAAAGCCGCTACCTTGAACAGCAGCAAACATTTCATCACGCACAGGGTCATAAATGCAAGCAAGCACAGGTTTTCCATCTTTAATCAAAGCAATGGAGACAGCAAACAAAGGCATGGGCGTGGTGAAATTACCTGTGCCATCGAGGGGGTCAACGCACCAAAACTTACCACCATCGTGTAGTGCTTTTAATTGCTCGACTTCACTCATTTCTTCGCCCAAAAAACCAATGTTTGGGTCGAGCTTTTGCAGCGCCTCTTGGATAAAGGCTTGTGCTTTTTCATCGGTTTCAGTGACGATAGAGCCATCGCTTTTTCGCGTTTGGATTGAAGTTTGGCTGATAAAGGCAGGTAATAAAATATGGTGCCCAACTTCTTTGGCAATGCTTTCGACTTGGGATAATAGACTTAACATAAAGATTTCCATGCTTCTAAAGGTATTTGTCGTGCTTTTCCGAAACCACCCACCCAAAATACAGCACTCGCCTTGAATCGGTAGAGGGTGAAGTCGGGGAATGAAAATAAGGGTTCTGCATCAGGGATGTTTTGCAAATAAGCCTTTTGGTAGTTTGTTTGTTCAGCTTCAGGCACAGCCTCGATATGCCCTGTGAAGCTTAAGCGAGGTAGTGCAAGCGGAGAGTTATCAGGTGTTTCAGGTGTGCAAATCATTAAGCCTGCTTGGTTGCTGTTGCTTAAGTTTCTACTGTGTTTGGCAAGCCCTGATAAGTGCAACACAATATCCCCGTGAAACACGGCATAAGGGCACATGCTGGTTTCAGGCGATGTGTCGCCTTGCGTGCTTAAAAAAGCAATGCGGGTGTTGCGCAATAATGTTTGAATATCAGCTTTCCAATCGTTGTTCATGGGGTGAAACTTACTGGATTTGATGCTTGAGGTCACTAAATTATAGGGTGGTCGTATTAAAATAAGGCTTGTTTTACAGCCATATTTTTAGGGTAGCATCATCTGGAAACCCGACTT
>JALSGX010000229.1 GCA_026982535.1 Ghiorsea sp.
GGCACACTTCGTTTATTGTATAACTGGAGCTTAAAACCTCTCATTTATGCAACCCTTCTCCCCACTTTGGGTTTAACTGCATGGTTTATGCAAGATGGTGAGTTGAGCAAAACACTTGGGCTTGCATGGGATTGTGGGGCAGTCACCACTGGCCCTGTGACTGTGCCGTTGGTCTTGGCACTTGGCATTGGTATTGCCGCAGCTTCGGGGCGCGGGTTAAGTGCATTGTCTGGTTTTGGCATTGTCACGCTAGCTTCATTGTTTCCCATCATTGGCGTGATGCTGTTAAGCTTATTTGTCGCTTCAACCACATCGGCTGAATCCATCATTGCCGCAGCTCATGCTGCCGATGCCCATGCCGCTTCCGCCGCAGTTCAGTGGTATGCCCAAAGCCCTATGCAGGAAGTATTGTCAGGTATGCAAGCCATCATTCCTTTGGTTGTGTTTTTAATGATTGTACTTCGCTTTTTATTGCGCGAAACATTGCCTAATGCTGGTATTATTATGTATGGCATCATTTTATGTGTGTTGGGTATGATTATCTTTAGCATTGGTTTGCGTTATGGCTTAACCGCCTTGGGCGCACAAGCTGGCGGTTTATTATCCGCTGCTTTCACCGTGCTTGACCATGTGCAGGATTCACCCATCTTTCCTTGGACAGTCGGTATTGGAATTGCCATGTTTTTTGCTTTTGTGCTTGGCTTTGGCGCAACCATTGCCGAACCCGCATTGAATGCACTCGGCAACACCGTGGAGACGTTAACCAACGGTGCATTTGAGAAAAAAGTGTTGATTTATGCAGTGGCTTTTGGTGTTGCCATTGGTATCACGCTTGGTGTTCTCAAAATCATATTTAACCTACAACTTGGTTATTTACTTATCCCCCTCTACACCTGCGCTCTATTATTAACTTGGGTGTCTACCGAGGAGTTCGTCAATGTGGCTTGGGATAGCGCAGGTGTGACCACTGGGCCTATCACTGTGCCACTTGTACTCGCCATGGGGCTTGGGCTGGGTAATGCCGTGGATGCCATTGAAGGCTTTGGTATATTATCCCTTGCCTCGATTGGCCCTATCCTTACCGTATTGCTGACTGGGCAATGGGTGCAATATAAAGTTCGCCGTAAACATCGGATGATGGATAGAGCGCAAGATAAACAACTACAAGGAGAAACAGCATGAGTGTTCAACATATCAATGTTTTAACCGATGCTTATTTGATTACCTGCATTGTGCAACGTGGTCGCGCCAAAGCAGTGCTTAAAGCAGCTCAAGATGCAGGTGCGCAAGGTGCAACCATTCATTACGGGCATGGGCATGGCGTGCAAGAAATGCTTGGTGTGT
>JALSGX010000230.1 GCA_026982535.1 Ghiorsea sp.
TCACAGGTCGGGGTGAACCATGCCCGTCTTGTGATAGTTATCAGCTACAAATATCCAGTGGTGATGAGCTGCGGATTAAAGAATTGGAGGTGGAGTGATGTGTACAGTTTGCGGATGTAGTGAAGGAGAAACAACCATTGAAGGAGCGGTGCATGGTCACGGACATGAACACCCACACGACCACAGTCATGACCATGCCCATGATCACACCCATGAAGGACACTCCCACGACCACGACCATCATCACCATGATGATAAAACACATGACTACGGTCAAGGTCCTGCACGCGCCCATGCGCCAGGCTTAAGCCAAAGCCGTATGGTGCAAATTGAGCAAGATATTTTAGGTAAAAACAATCAATACGCTGATGCAAATCGCCGTTATTTTGCAGAACATGCAATTTTAGCACTCAACTTGGTTTCAAGCCCTGGTTCGGGCAAAACCACCTTGCTCACCAAAACATTAACCGACTTAAAAGATACATTAGCGTTATCGGTGATTGAGGGCGACCAACAAACCGCTAATGATGCCGATAGAATCCGTGAAACGGGTGTCAAAGCCCTGCAAATCAACACGGGCAAGGGTTGCCATTTGGATGCTCACATGGTGGGTCATGCCATGGAATCATTAGCACCTGAAGATAAGAGTGTATTGTTCATTGAAAATGTAGGTAATTTGGTTTGCCCTGCCGCATTTGATTTGGGTGAAGCGCATAAGGTTGCGATTTTATCGGTGACTGAAGGTGAAGATAAGCCACTGAAATACCCTGATATGTTTTATGCCGCAGATTTGATGATTTTGAATAAAATTGATTTGCTTCCTTATTTGAACTTTGATGTTGAGAAGTGTATGGCGTATGCGCGCCGAGTGAACCCGAGCATTAAGGTGATTCAGGTATCTGCCACTACAGGAGAAGGTATGGATACATGGTATCAATGGATTCAAGCCAACCACCAACTGACCATGATTGGCTATCAACCCAAGCTGGCATCTGTGGATGCGGATGCCAAAGCAGCATAAAGGAGCGTTGAGATGTGTTTAGCGATTCCAGCAAGAATTGTGTCGGTTGATGAAGCCGCAGATATGGCAACCGTCACTCTCGGCAATGTCAAAAAAGATATTTCCATTGCTTTGGTTGAGGATGTTCAAGTTGATGACTATGTGCTGCTGCATGTGGGGTATGCTCTGCACAAGATTTCCGAAGAAGAGGCAGCACGCACACTGGCGATGTTTGATGAGGCTGAAATCATGGAAGAGTTTGCGGGTGAAGAGGTGAGGTTATGAAATATGTCGATGAGTTCCGTGATGGAGCATTAGCCCGCAAACTTGCCAAAGCCATTG
>JALSGX010000231.1 GCA_026982535.1 Ghiorsea sp.
GGTATTGCATGGCATGGCATGGCATTAAATGTATCCACAGATTTAAGCTGGTTTGATAAAATCAACCCTTGCGGCACATCTCGCAAAGCAACGTCATTGCAGCAATTGGGCATTCAAGAGTTAGATTTAGAAAACATGGCTCAACAGTGGTTTAAAATATTTACAACTTTATTAAGAACGAAACACACTCCCCATTCTTTGTGAGCTTCGTGGTAAATTATGAAGATTTAATCCGTTCAATCAGCTTGGATGATGAATAGCCATCCAAAAACGGTACAACAACCACTTCACCACCAGCATCACGCACTTCTTTCGCACCCACAATATCATCAGGTGCATAATCACCACCTTTCACCAACACATCAGGCAACAACATAGCAATAAGATTTTGCGGCGTGTCTTCTTCAAAGGCAACCACAGCATCAACAGCCTTTAAACCCATCAGCATGGCGGCTCTATCTTGAAGTGGATTGATGGGGCGAGAGTCGCCTTTTAAACGAGAAATCGAAGCATCGGCATTCAAACCCAAAATCAACACATCACCCAAAGCTTTGGCATCGCTTAAGTATTGAATATGACCAGGGTGTAATAAATCAAAACAGCCATTGGTGAACACAACTTTTTTGCCTTGCGCCATCCAAACTTTCCTAAGCTTTAATGCCTTATCCCAGCTTAATAGCTTGCTCAATTCATCACCCAGGCAATGGCAAAGCAAAAAATCGAAATTAAAATATAAAGCAACCAAGGCTTTTTCTCTTCTTTCTTATTCCAGCTCTGTGTTGCCAAATGATGATCTTTAAGTTTTTTGTGCATAGGGTCCAAACATCATGTTATCAACAATGCTGCATAAGATATGCAAGCATGTGATATGCATCTCTTGTATCCGAGCTGTTGATGGGTGGTTGATATGGATGTTCACGGTTGTGCCTGAATGCGTTGCAAGTGAGCCACCATCACGACCCGTTAAAGCAATCACTTGTACACCCACCTTTTCAGCCTGATCAACAGCACGAATAACATTGGTTGAATCACCGCTGGTGGAAATAGCCAATAATACATCCCCTTTTTTACCCAAAGCCTCAACTTGCCTTGCATAAATCGCATCAAAGGCAAAATCATTGGAAATACTAGTGATGACCGAAGCGTCATTGACCATAGCAATGGCAGCAAGCGCGGGCCGATCTATTTCAAAACGATTCACCAATTCAGCCACAAAATGTTGCGCATCAGATGCAGAGCCACCATTACCACAGGCTAGCACTTTGCCGCCATCTTGTAAGCAGCCCACTATCAAATCAGCAGCCTTGAGCAAATCCTTATCCAATACATCCAAGCATTGCTGGCGTAGCTGAATACTATCCTGAAAAGCTTCGTGAATAATTGCCTTCATATCTCTTTTCATGCAGACACTGTAACGCTTAAACCCAGTGATTCAATTTTTTCTGCAAAGCTTTGCAGAAAAGGTTCATCTGCCGAGCGCAGCTTATCCCCTCCTTCCTGCATGGAAGGGCGCGCTAAACCATACAAACATACGCCCTGCAACACAATCCCCTGCCGCAAACATCCTTCCAGCCATTGGATATAATCATGAATATACCCCGCATCCCGACTTTGCTCAACCAGCACACAAGTTTGCAGCTTGACAGGGCAAACATCTGACACAGCCTGAAGTTGCTGCCTTTGCCACTCAGGCTTAAGCACAACTTTATTGATACGCTTGGTTCGCTGCTCGCCAACCGCATCCACCTTAAACCATACCTCACCTTGATACTTTGCCATAAGCTTTAGCCCTTGCTGCACCACGGGTTTATGCACTGATGATCCATTGGTAATCAAACGAAGTGGAATATTTAAGTCATATTGATCCATAAGCTTGGTCACGCACAAAACAACAGCATCAAAATTAGAGCAAGTCGTTGGCTCCCCATTACCTGAAATCGCCAAATCTTTAAGAACCCTGCTTGCTTGGGGAACATGCTGCTGCATATAATCCCCATGGACAAGTTGAAACAAAAAAGCACCTAGCTCTTGCTCCAATACGCCAATATCAGCTTTAGCCGTCACACCAAGCCTTAAATCAGGTACTTGGCAATACACACACTGCCAGTTGCATACATTGTTTGGCGTTAAATTGATACCCAGAGAAACCCCACCTGCCCTACGAGAAACCACAGGGTAAACATAGGTTAAATCAACAATATTTCTATCATGGTTATCAATACTTAACATGTTTTTTTATGTTCAACATGTTGTTCAAGCATGGTTATCAACACCTGCATATCTACAGGCTTGCTTATAAAATCCGTCATCCCAGCCTCCAATGCTTCCTGTTTTACATCCTGCATGGCATATGCGGACAAACCCACAATCAATAAAGCTGGTTTGTTCAGCCTTGCTTCATCATCACGGATGTTTTTGGTGAGTTGCAAGCCATCCATACTTGGCATACGAATATCTGTTAATAGTAAGTCGTAGTTTTCTTGCTTCAGCTTCTCATAAGCCTGTACACCATCTGTAGCAGTATCAACATGAAAACCAGCTCGCTGTAGGCGTTTAACCGCCACCCGCCTACCCACAGGATCATCTTCCGCCAGCAATATTCGCCATGGTTTAACTTTGGATTCATGTTTACACAAAGGTGGCTGCGCCCTTGACGCCTTAATAAAGCCGTCTGCTTGCAAGCTCACGCTTATCCTAGATGAGCCCACTTGCTGTAAAGGCAAGCAAATCGTCATTGTGCTACCCACGCCAGGCTCACTACGCAACATCAAGTCTCCCCCCATCATTTTGACAAAATACTGTGAAATCGTTGTACCTAGCCCAGTACCTTTCTCTTGCAGGTTATCGCCCAAAATATGAACATCATGCACTTGGGAAAATGGTTGAAATACATAGGCTTGACGCTCACTGGCAATGCCAATGCCAGAGTCCTCAATATGAATAAACAAGCTCTCATTATCTTGATTAACCACAATACGAACATAACCCTCATGAGTAAATTTGATCGCATTACCAACCAGGTTGAGCAGCACTTGTCTAAGTCGCTGTACATCACCTTCAACCACCTCAGCAACATCAGCCATTTCCAAACTCAAGCGAATACCTTTATCTCTTGCCTTCATCGCAAAAGGAATCAAGGCATCAATCAATGCTTGCTTTAACTGAAACGCCTGTTTTTGTATGTCTATATGACCAGATTCAATTTTAGACAGGTCGAGCACATCATCAATCAAAGACCGCAAAACACGCGTCGAAGCTTGTGCTAGTGCCAGGTTTTGCTGCTGCTCTGGTGGCAAGTGATGTGCATCCTCCTCCATCATATCCAGCAATCCAATCACACCATGCAAAGGTGTGCGTAATTCATGGCTAATGGTTGCCACAAACTCTCCTTTAGCTTTGGATGCCACTTCTGCTACCCTTACCGCTTTTTCCAGATCTTTTTGCAAAACAAACTGATTCAATGTGGCTTCTAAACGCTTTGTAACTGCCATAAACAAATCTGTATCTTGCTGATCCAGCTTATCTGCAAAGTTATGAAGTACCACCATCCAACATGAATGCAAGCTGGTTTTGATGAAAGCAATCACTTGTGTTTCAAGCTTAAACCTTGTAGCAAAGGCAGAAGAAAACAAGTGAATACCATTCATGATATATGGCTTTCCCAATATATCTTGCGCAAATGATGTGACACAAAACTTCATTTCATGATGGGTTAAAAAAGCCTGTTGCTCAAAGGCTGAATCTGTAGCTTTTTCAAACATAAAATATGGATACTCTTGCTTTTCCGTGTCATGTATGATCACAGGTGCAATCAAGCACCTTTGAGCCTGAAAAATATCACACAATATTGTGGGAATATCTTGCAAGGCTTGTTTGAGGTTGCTATTGACCAGCACAGCCTCCACACGACTCAGCTTTTGCAGGTATTCAAAATAAAGCTGCCGCTCTTTTTCGTATTGAACCTCTTGGGTCACATCCCTAAAAACACCTTCAATAAACTTGGGCTCGCCATTTTCATCATACATGATGGCAGCATTCATGGAAATATTGACATGTTGATGCTGCTTACCTTTAATGGTTATTGGATAGTTGGTCACCTTGCCATATTTTTTCAGCTTATCAATATAAGCGCTCCGCTCTTCAGGGAAGGCATAAAACAAACTAATGGGCTGGCCAACAACCTCTTGTGGCTCAAAGTCTGTAAACTTGCTAATACTCCCCCCTATTTTCTGGATAATGCCCTGCATATCAACCCGGTAGTGAACCTCATCAATCGCGTTCATCAGTGCATCATATTCCAAACTTTGTTGGTAGGATTGGTAAAAAGCCCGCTCACGAATGGTTTCAAAAAACCATGCCGCGACCACTGAAAAGCACAGAGAAAGAAAAAACATGCCCAGCTCACGGTTATCATAGGCAATATCCAACATGTCCAATAAGGATAGTAACCACAAAAGCAATAAGGTCGCAAGCATCAGCAGTGTGTATATACGCCCTACCCTTAAACCTGAAATAAAAAACGCGACAAATGGCACAACTGTATAGTTAAAAAGTATGCCATGGACTGTACCTTCAAAGGTTAGTGTCATCACATACAAGGCAAAAAACGCAATTAGCAAGGTTATGGCAACAACTTGTGCCTTTAACTTACCCAGCTTAACCAAAACACCCATGATGATAAAGGCAACAGCAATCCATAAGTCCGTGACAAAAAATACAGGGTTGCCCGATGCTGTTATATTCAACAAAGCCGCAACAAACATAAAAAGCGAAGTCACAAAGGCAATGGGATAAACACGCTTGCGAAAATCTTCAGCTAACAGGCTTTGATATGCCTTTGATGTCTTAAACTCACCTTGCAACATCAAGCAACCTCAACCTTAGCAATAATAAATACCATCACATATAGCACATACTTCACCACATAGATAAATATCTTGTAAGACCTTAGAAACAATAACAGATCCACCTGGCATGTGAATGATAAGTGGATTGGATGTTGCCGTTTTGGACCAAATCGCAACTGCGGTCGCACACGCGCCAGAACCACAAGCTAATGTTTCACCTGCACCACGCTCAATAATGGTAATCACGGCATGTCTATCATCATATTTATGAATCGTTTCGACATTGCGCTCGGGGCAGGGATGAGTTTTTTGTTGAAAATACACCCGATGCGCATTACCAATCAACACATCCACATAATCATCAGTCATCGCTTCAATATAAGCTTGCCCCATGGCAACCTGGATACCCTTATCCGTACGCTTGGCTTCAACAATCCTATTCGCCAAAGCAATGGACACTATATCTTTGCCCAACTTACGCATCAATAAATCACCCACACAACGCAAACCATTACCACAGTTGGCAGCCTGTGAGCCATCGGCATTGTATATCAGCATCAAACGATCTGCTTGATTACTCGGCTGTAAGACCAACAGTTGATCACAACCAATGCCCAAATGTCTGTCACAGATGTGCTGGATAAAGCTTGGCGTCAGCTTGGGTAAAATATTATCCATGCCATCCAAGATAACAAAATCGTTACCTTGTGCCTGCATGGTTACAAAAGGTAGGTTCAATCTTTATGATGCTCGACTTCTACTGTGGTATAAACACCACCACGCACATTGAAAATCGCTGTGACCTTTAACCACCGTGGATCCATCGCCGCAATCAAGTCGGATGCAATCATATTGGTCACTTTTTCATGAAAATGCCCTTCATTCCTAAAGCTCCAGTAATAAAGTTTGAGGGATTTAAGCTCAACGCATAGCTTATCGGGTACATAATCCAGCTTAATTTCCGCAAAATCAGGCTGCCCTGTTTTGGGGCAAAGGCAGGTAAATTCAGGTGAGTCAATCTTGATATGATAGTCTCGCTCAGGATTGGGGTTTTCAAATACCTCCAAAACCTTGCTGGGTGTAGCTGTAGGCTTATCACCCAATTGGGTCAAATGACTTGTGGTACTCATGTTTATGCCTCAAATGTTGTTATAATTTGTGTATAAATATCGGTTAATGTGTCCAACTCATGCACAGCCACCTGCTCATTCACCTGATGGATGGTATTGTTGGTTAAGCCCAGCTCTGCCACGGGCACACCCGCAGCAGCAAGAAAACGACCATCCGATGTGCCACCACCTGTGTCACGCACAGTATGCAGGCCAGTAACATCTTTAATTGCTGCGCAGACCATATCCAAAAACTGGCCATTTGGTGTTGAAAATACTTGCGCTTCATGTCTGAAATCCAAGCTAACATTCACGCCTTGGCAACATTGCTGAATTCGGGACCGAATATCCTCAAATGAAATACTTGGGTTGTAACGAATATCTAAGAATGCTTCGGCTACCCCTGGAATCACATTGCTTGCCCCAGTACCCGCATTCAAATTGGTAATTTGGCATGAAGTCGCAGGAAAGCCATCTACAGCTTCTCCCCAGTCTATCTCGACAATATCGGCAAGCGGCCGCATAGCTTGATGAATCGCATTATCAGCATTATCAGGGTATGCTGAGTGCCCCTGTTGACCATGAAATGACATAGCAACCTGCACCACACCACGCCGCCCACGGCGAATCACATCACCAACCTGCTTGGATGATGACGGCTCACCCACTATCACCGCGTCGGGCAACTGATCTTGAGCTTGTAAGTGTTCAACGATACGCACAGTGCCATCGGTAGAGTCACCCTCTTCATCGGATGTAATCAACAGTTGCAGGGTTGGCAGTGGTTCAAATGTAGCGCACAACTGCATCACTGCCGCCATCCAACAGGCAATACCACCCTTCATATCCTGAGCACCACGACCATGCAACACACCATCTTTCACCACAGCATCAAAAGGTGGGTAATCCCATGCCTCTACAGGTCCTGTGGGTACAACATCGGTATGCCCAGCAAAAGCCAACACACCTGCCTTTTCACCTTGCCGGGTATAAATGGAATTGGTCACACCATTGCGATTGACTGAAGTTCGCACAAAGCCAAGTGGCGCAAGCGTTCTGCCAATATAGTCCTGACACCCCGCATCTTCGGGCGTGGGCGACTCTCGTTTTATCAATGCGATTGCCAAATGAAGTGCACATGACACTTGTTCTTTGTTGTTCATGGTTTACCAGCCTTTGTTCATGTGCATTAGGATTTAGTAGTCTTTGCTAAACTCTGTTTTATGGCATTTTGGGCAAGGTGGAATCCGCCCTGTTTTTTTGAAGTGCATCGCATGTCCACATGCCTTGCAGATTAACTTGCCAGCACTGGTAATCTCGCCCGATTTACAGGTTAGTGATGAATCTGCCTTATCCGCAAAGTGTGACAAAACTTCACTGGTCTTATGCAACAGCTTTGACATGGAAGCCAATGCGCCCGTGCCCAAGCGGGATGGATTGAGCTTTTCCTGCGCACCTTTTTTAATGCCCTGCGCAACACGCGCCAAATCATTTTCCAAAAACTCTTTCAGCTTTTCGCCTTTTTCTTCAGTAAACTGCCCTGCTTCCGTCAACTTTTCCCGTGCTTTTTCCATCGCTTTTTTTGCGATTTCCGCGGTACTTTCAGCCGCATTCTCAAACTCTTCATGAAACTTATCTGCCAAAGCATCATATTGTTCGGCATCCACATCAAAAATTGACTCATCACCAATATGCTCAATAAGCGCACTACAAAATCTCTGATTTGAAGCTTCTTCTCCAATGAGGTCGGCATCCTCAGGCAACACACCAGATTGAACAACTTGATTCAAGTGGAGGTACAACAAATCCGCGGCTTCATCTTTACCCAAACGACGCAAAATCACCGTGGCAGACATCAGCAATGAAAAAGTGCTGCTTTGTGCACGAACCTGCAACCCCGATGAAGCATGGTTACCCTCTGTCTGAACCTGCCACACTACACCTTGATCACCATCGTAAGCCTTGGCAACTGCCGCATCCACTACAGCTTGTATTTCTTTCCATAATACCTGATATTCATCCACACACACCACCACACAGGTTGAGTCAACCGCTGCATCAGCTTGCGCTGTGCCATGATCTTTTGCTGTTTCTGTGTATTCACCTGCGCTATGTTGTTCAGTCATTGATATACCCTTGGGATGATATGGTGTTATTTCACTTTTGCCGCCATACGCGCTTGAAGCTTGGCTTGTTTGGCTTTTTGCCTGGCTTTGGCATACTCATTGGCATACAAAGCTTGTGTAGCTTCCATCAGCGCCTTTTCAGCACTTTGAAAATGTTTGTAAGTTTTAGATTTCTTGGCTTCATCGGATTCATACAAAGGCTTCACCGATTGTACAGCTGCCCTTGCTTCCGCCATCGCTTGTACTGGCGGCTTGATGGCACAAGATGCCAAACCCAACAACAAACAAAAAAGCCACAATACGCGTATCATAAGCCCTAGCTTTCTATGTTTTGTTGCAGCTGTCAATATCAAAGCCCCTATCAGGCTTGTTCAGACTCTGGGTTCACCAAGGTGCGCCGTTTGCGCAAACCAAGCTCTTTCCATTGTATATCAGACACTTCAGATGGTGACTCCGCCATAGGATCAGCAGCTTTCTGGGTTTTCGGAAAAGCAATCACATCACGAATAGACTCCGCACCCACCATAAGCGACAATATACGATCCAAGCCAAAAGCCAAACCACCATGCGGTGGAGCACCATATTCTAAAGCTTTAAGCAAGAAACCAAACTTATCGTTGGCTTCCTCATCAGAGATACCCAAGGCTTGAAGCACACGGGCTTGTACATCAGCTTGATGAATACGAATGGAACCACCACCAATTTCTGTGCCGTTCCACACCAAATCATAAGCTTGCGAACGCATGTCAAGTGGTGAACTCTCTAACATATCCAAATCTTCATCATACGGTGCTGTGAATGGATGGTGCAATGCTTGCAGACGCTTGTTTTCGCTGTCCCATTCAAACATAGGGAAATCAACCACCCACACAAACTGATTGGACTTCTCATCAAACAAACCAAGGTCTTTGCCCAGTTCTACACGCAAATAACCCAAAGCATTGTTCACCACTTCCTTGGTATCCGCGCCAAAGAAAAGCAAGTCACCATTTTCAGCTTGTGTGCGCTCCAGCAATGCTTTGAGTACGCCTTCCGACAAGTTTTTCACAATCGGCGATTGCAAACCGTTTGGAATATCATCTTTATCATTCACTTTAATATATGCCAAACCTTTGGCACCATAAATGGCGACAAACTTGGTATAATTATCAATTTTCTTACGGCTTAATTTATCATTGCCACCCGGCACACGAATCACTTTGACCAATCCACCATTGTTAGCTGGGCCACTAAATACTTTGAAGTCAACCGACTTCATCAGATCTGTCACATCGATATGTTCCAAACCAAAACGCACATCAGGGCGGTCTAAACCATATTTATCCATAGCTTCCGCATAAGTCATACGAGGGAAAGGTGTTTGCAACTTCTCACCCATACCCGCTTCAAACATGGCACAA
>JALSGX010000232.1 GCA_026982535.1 Ghiorsea sp.
CCAAATGGGTTTACCATCATCCGAAAATGCCACTGCACCTGAGCGAGACAGTTCCCGCATTTCAGTCAATTCCGTGCCTTGAAGGTTTCGTGTCACCGCACCAATCGGGCGTAAATTGCACAAGCCTACTTCTTTAGCACGGTTGACCACCTGCAACACAATACCCGCATGATCAATACATGGGTTGGTGTTGGGCATGGTGCAAATGGTAGTAACCCCGCCTGCTACAGCAGCACGAGAGCCTGATTCAATATCCTCTTTCCATTCTTCACCCGGCTCTCGCAGATGCACATGCATATCAATCAACCCAGGGCAAACAATCAAGCCCTTAGCATCAATGGTTTGCTTGGCAGTGCCATCAAACTTGCCCACGCCTTCAATCTTTCCGCCCGCAATCCACACATCGCAGACTTCATCCATCTTGTTTGCAGGGTCAATCACCCGACCATTTGTAATGAGAATATCTACCATCATTTATCCTTTCCTGCGGTATTTCTGTAGTTTGCTATTGGGCTTATCAGGAAGCGTCATTTCAATCAAGCCTGCTTCCAAGGCAGGTTTAAGATAACGCTCACGAAATGATTTTCTATCCTGAAGCCCAAGCATCTGTTGCAATTCCTCACGGCTCATCTCGCCCTTCATCCTATCCAACATTAACTTAACTTGGGGGGTAACTTGAGGGCCATCTTGGGGGGTAAATTGCGAAATGGTATCTAAGATTCGCACCAGCATAAACTGAATAAAGTGCGCTGAATCAGAATCTTCCGTACTTTGTTGCAAAGCATGATAATAATATTGCTGATGTTGATAAACCAAGCTTTCAATCGGCATATCGGCAAACAATGGATTCCATTGCTGTAATATCAACGATTGCCATAGCCTACCCATGCGCCCATTGCCATCAGCAAAGGGATGAATAAATTCAAATTCATAATGAAACACAGAACTCATCACCAAAGGATGATGCTCCGAAGTTTTTACCCATTGCAGCAGATCCGCCATCAACAAAGCAACATGCCCCGCAGGCGGTGCCATGTGCACAACTTCACTGCCCCGCATCACCCCAACACTGCCTTGCCGATATACACCGCACTCATCAATCAACCCAGCCATCAGCACTTTATGCGCCTGCAATAAATCAGACTCCACATCTGGCTGCCACTGGCTCATTTGGTCATAGGCAAGGATAGCATTTTTCACCTCTTGAATCTCACGAGGCGGTGCAACAACGGTTTTGCCATCCAAAATCGCTGTGATTTGTTGTTCACTTAATGTATTCCCTTCAATCGCCAACGAGCCTTGAATGGTGCGAATACGATTCACTCGTCGTAAGCGCAAGTCCGGGGTTGGCTGCGCCGACAAACGACCAAGCTGTTCACTGATTTGCGCAATCAAGTCAACGATGGCTGGTGTGATGCTAAACGGCGGCTGATAGCTCAATCCATAACCCCAACTTCATCAATCGCTTGCATGATGCGGTGGGTTTCCATGAGGGCTGTGATGATTTTTTGATAATGTTGGATGTCATCAAAGGAAAGCTTGCGCCCTCTGCGGTCTTTGAGCCATTTTTGCGCAGGTTGATAGCCGCCGATGTAGAACTCCCATGCGATTAAGGGGATGTTGTCGAAATACTTCTCATCATTGATAGGCACACGGACTTTTAATCCGCTGCTCTCCTCACCATAGATTTTAACATCCTTTTTGCTCAATTTACTGGTGACTTCGTAGTTATCACCATCACCTTCAAAGGTAGAAATACTTTCTTCCACTTTGGGCGACTCAAGCAGGTGGATTTGCCGCAATTCTCCTCCCAATGTCACCAGTTGCCAGAATTTGGCTGCATCTTGGGGGTAGGGGATGCGGGGGAAGTCAACTTTAAGGAACTCTTTGTAGGTTTCGCGGTAGTTTGGGCTGTGTAACACGGCGTAGATGTAGTCGAGCAGGTCGATGGGGGCGAAGGTGTTGTTTGTTTTGTTATGCTCAACCCCTTCATCATTCCCGCGAAGGCGGGAATCCATTTCTTTTTCGGGGGTAAAGGTTAAGCCTAAACCTTGGGCGATTTGGCTTAGGATGTTGGGGTCGAGATTGGGGGTTCTTTTGGGTTTTTGAACCGCAAAGGACGCAGAGTTCGCAGAGGAACGCAGAGAAATATCAAGGTTTTGTTGCCCACCTTGGGTTTCTCCTTCGGGGTAGAGGTAGAGGGGGAAGATATTGGCGTTGTCCAAAGAAGATGTAATACTTTTATCTGTTACGGATGTTGTTAAGAAAGGAGTTAGAACTGACCCATCTCTACTTCTTCTCACACAAACTATGGCAATATTATCTCCTACTATAAAGTGATTCATTACCTTGCGAACAGCCCTCCAAACTAGCTTGTCTTCAAAAAAGATGAATCGTTTGTCGAAAGGTCGGTATGAAATCGTATGAACATATTTTGATAAATTTGTTTCATTTTTTATATTATCCCAACCTTCTAGAATATTCCAGCCAGCCTTTTTCTTTACTGCAAACTTATTGTGTAGTAATTCCTCATTTCTCGTGGAAGCTTTGAACTCTTCAAACTGTTGGATTAAAGCACTCTTACTTTTGTTAATCACAAAGGAGTCATGTGCTGTGGTTATACCTAAACCATCGTTGTTAAATAACTGTTTCAAAGAGAAACTTTTATTGTAAGCTTTCTCAGCTTCAAAATCTTTGCTAACCATAAAATACATGGGTGAGGCATTGGGTAGCTTTTCAAACGGAATGCTTTGCAATGAGTTTTGCCATAAGAAATCATATTTCCCTTGGCGTTTGCCATATAAATCAAAGTGGTAAACTTCTGCTAAAGACTCGTCATTCCCGCGAAGGCGGGAATCCATTATACCTTTGTGGACTCCCGCCTTCGCGGGAGTGACGGACTGGTGGGCTGGCTTGGCATGTTTAACAAAAAATGTAATGGCTACACCTTGCATAATATCAAACACATTTTCATCTTTGCTGCCATCAGGCGCAGTCTCTTTTTTCTTGCTGTTGCCATGCAAATCAATGGTATAAATCTTATCGTAGGTTTTGAGTAAGTTCCAGCGCATACCCCTAAAGGTTGGGTTATCTAAAAAACCATGAGGGTTAATAAATGCCAAGATGCCTTCGCCATTTTTCTCGATAAAATGTTGTCCGTAGCGTAAAAACTTCACATAATCATCGTTGACCCATTTCGGATTACGCTCTTTAAGCTTTTCTTTACCACCAGGTTCTTTTTTGTAGTCCTCCATGAGTTTCATAATCCAGTCGCCTTTATTGGCACTTTCACCGCTATACGGCGGATTACCCAACACCACCATCACAGGTGTATCCCGCTTGATATAGTTGGCTTCATTGGCTTCGGTGCTTAGCCATGTGGAAAAGAGTGTGCCTGTGTCGGGATGATTCTCTTCCAAGGAATTGGTGAGATAAATGTTTAAGCGTTGATTTTTGCTTGCCTTAAAGCCTGTCTCACGCAGCAACATATCCAGTTTCAAATGCGCCATGGCATAGGATGCCATCAAAAGTTCAAAGCCGTTGAGCCGTGGAATCAAATGTTCATCCACATAACTGCTCCATGCGCCTTGCATGGACTTGAACTTGCCATTGTAAATGAACTTGACCACTTCGGCTAAGAAGGTTCCCGTGCCTGTGGCAGGGTCTAGCACTTGAACTTTATGCACTTCTTTGCTTTGGGTGATGGCTTTGCCCT
This sequence comes from Ghiorsea sp., assembly GCA_026982535.1. Lineage (GTDB taxonomy): Bacteria > Pseudomonadota > Zetaproteobacteria > Mariprofundales > Mariprofundaceae > Ghiorsea. The sequence continues at coordinate 3,716 of JALSGX010000232.1, forward strand.
TGTTTCTGCCTTTGCTCACCGCAGCACCTTGCACTTCCACTTCAATGGTGGTTTTAGCGGTGTCGGCAAGCCCATCTTTTAAGCCAAACTCGGATTTAAGGATTTCATCCACACCGCGCACGATAAAATTGACCACGGGTTCAGGGGTGTACCAAACACCACGGGCTTTGCGAAGCTTGGCATCATATTCTGCCAAAAAGGTCTCATAAAAATGAATGATAGGGTCGTGGGTTTGCGTGGCTTTGCCGAAGTTTTTGAGCAATGCTTTAACATCAGTAGCACGAAACACATCAGCAAGGTTGTCCACCGTGGTTTTGATGCGCTCATCAATATCTGCGCCTGCCACATGGTTAAACAATTTGCGCAAAAAGAGGTTGCTTTTGGGAATCAATTCGATGGCTTCTTGGCGGCTGAAGGTGTCCAGTGTGTCGTCATGCAGGCGAGCGGCAAACATGCCATAGGCAAGGGTTTGGGCATAAATATCAGCAAAACCCGCAGGGGTTAAATCATGAATCAAAATGCTTTTGAAGGTGGCATATTGTTGTTGTAGCTCGGTGTTGCCTTGATTTTCTTCATCGGTGGTGATGGCTTTTTCAAGAATCACCTGCAATAGCCGTGCTTTGGCTGCCATCATGGACGCAAGTTTCTTGGGTGATTTGATGGTGTTGCCGATATAAGTGCAGAAGTTTTGGACTAAACCTGTGAACTCGGCAAAGGTTTCGGGTTTGATGCTTAAATTGCCATCTTCAATCTCGGCAATGCGGATTTCATGCACCAACTCACCATTTTGAAAGAATTGAAACCAAATATAATCGGTGATAATCAGATTATCCAAGGCTTTGCGGTAGCGGTCAAACTGCTCTTTGTTGGCTTTACTGTTTAAGTCTTTGCCAATGTCTTTGGCTTCAATAAAACCAATGGGAATATCACCTTTCGTAATGACATAATCAGGGTTGCCGCAGTCGGTAACATTGGCAGGTTCATTGGTGATGTTCACATCAGGCACAAGAGTGCGAATCAAGGCTTCCAAATCACCGCGATACGAATGTTCACGGGAAATACCCGATTGAAGCCTTTGGTTTATAGATGCCAAATAGCGATCTATATTCACCCTTCTGTTGCCCCGCCGCAAAGTGCCGTTAATGCTGCCATGCGCACTGCAACGCCATGCTCCACCTGCTCTAAAATTAAGCTTTTCATGGAATCGGCGACATCTGTCGCAATCTCCACACCACGATTCATGGGCCCTGGATGCATCACCATACAGTGGTCACCTGCGGCTTTGAGGCGTTTCATGTTTAAGCCATAGGTTTCGTGGTATTCACGAATAGATGGAAAACAGCAGTTGCTGGTCAGCCGCTCGGTTTGTACCCGTAGCATGTATAAAATATCCGTGCCTTCTAAGGCTTCATCAAAATTATAAAACACTTCACAGCCATAGTTTTCAACAAAAGCTGGCAGCAAGGTTTTGGGCGCAACAATACGCACATGATACCCCATAATTTTGGCTGCCAACATATGTGAGCGCGCCACCCTTGAATGGGCAATATCGCCAACAATGGTCATGGTTTTGCCTTGGATGTCGCCCATGCTTCGTTTAAGGGTGAGCAAGTCGGTTAAAATCTGCGTTGGATGCTCATGCGAACCATCGCCAGCATTGATTAAGGCGGTGTTTTCCAGAAAAGAAGCCAAAAACTCACATGTCCCTGCCACCGAATGCCGAATCACCAACACATGCGGCTGCATGGCAGCAAGGGTTTGCCCTGTATCCAATAATGTTTCCCCTTTTTTGGTGGCGGATGTGGATGCGGATATATTGATAACATCTGCCGATAAGCGTTTGCCTGCAATCTCAAAGCTGGTGCGGGTGCGGGTAGAGTTTTCAAAGAAAAGGTTGATGACGGTGCGCCCACGAAGCGTGGCATCTTTTTTTACACTGCGGCTGTTGATGTCCACAAATTCATCACCCAAATTGACCAAGGATGTGATTTGTTCTTGGGTTAAATCGCCAATGCCAAAAATATGTTTGAGTCCGAATAAAGGTTTAGGCATGTTTTTTCTCCGTAAGCTCTTTGTGGGCGCTGATAAAATCTTCTAAAAACACTGCGGCAGCAGTTTGATCCAGCTTGGCGCGTACTTTTTTTTCACTCAAACCTTGGGCAAACAGTCGCTCTTTGGCTGTCCATGTTGAAAGCCGTTCATCTTGAAAAACAATGGGTAAATCAATCACTTGTGCCAGCTCATTGGCCGCTTTTCGGCAATCCTCAGCCTGCGCTCCTTCACGGCCATCCATATTTTTGGGTAAGCCAATGACAATGGCTTGAATACCATATTCAGTGACCAACTTGTTAACTTGGCGTGGCCAGCCTTGGTCGTTGCGAAATAAACATGTAATACCACGACAAGAAAAACCTAAACGGTCGGAAACGGCAACACCAATGCGTTTGCCACCAATATCCAGTGCGAGAAGCGGTAGAGAAACCTTAGAAGTTGAGCAAGATTTGCTGTTCATTAAAGCCCAAGCCTAACAGTGCGTCAGTACACGCGTCTACCATCACATTCATACCCGCCAAACACACTACCGTATTATCAGGATTGGGCGCATCTTCTTGCAACGCATGTTGCACATAACCCACAGGTCCATGCCAGTCGTCATGCCCTGTGGCTAAAGAAATACTGACCTGAATATCATGTTCGGCAAGGCTTTGCAGTTCATCAGTCAGCAAATGGTGCATGGCGCTTAAAAACCCGGCATAAATCGAAATACTGCCATAATCTGCACGGTGCTGGATAAGATCCAACCATACACTTCGCAGTGGCGCAATACCCGTACCTACACCCATCAGAATAATGTTTTTACCCTTGTGCTTGGATAAATCAAAGCCTTTGCCCATCGGCCCTTCCACTTCAACCTCTTCACCAATGGCTAAATTCACCAACGCTTCGGATAGCGGATGCATGGCTTTGATTACAAAATCATAAGTTGTTGTATCATGCGGGCTGGATGCCAACGCAAAATAAGCTCCCTGAAGCTCAGGCTGCTTGGGCAAGCGTAGGCGAACATATTGCCCAGCAATAAAAGGTGGAAGGCTTTGGTGTGGTAACGCAGTAAAAGCAAGCTGCACAACTGTGTCGTTGCATGCAGGATCTGTCAGTCGTGTGTGTTGCTGTAATCGAATCAAGAATGGTGCGGGCTGAGACACATAAACCTCCACAAAGTTCGGCAAGTATGAATAAGGATAGACAAGTATGCAAAAAAATACATGTGTGGAACTAAGAGTGGATGCTTCCCGCATCTCGGAAGAAAACTTTGCAACCTTGATGTCCGCCTTCGATGCGCTTGGTGGATCAGAAGAAAGCAGCCCACAAACAGGGAAACATGAGCGCATTGCCTGGTTTGAAGTAAGCTCAAATGTAGAGGAACAATACAAACGCCTGAAAGCAGCTATCACCTTGTTTGGCCTAACAACCAACCAATTTGCTATCAAAATACTGGATGACGATTGGACAACCGCATGGCAAAATCACTGGACAGCCATGCCCATTGGCAAATCCTTGTGCGTGCGTCCTTCTTTTTGTGAAACCCTGCCCGATAGAGCCATTGATGTGGTGCTCGATCCTGGGCAAGCCTTTGGCACAGGCACACATCCTACCACCCATCTATGCCTTGAAGCCATTGAAGATTATTGCTTGAGCAACCCGCCCAAAAGCCTGTTAGACATGGGTGCTGGATCTGGTTTGCTCGCCATTGCAGCGGCAAAAATGGGTGCGCAAAACATCATGTGTGTGGACTACGACCCACTATCCGTTGAAGCCTGTGCCACAAATGCCGACATCAATCATGTTTCACTCACCAGCCTTTTGGATAATACACCGCCTCGGCAAACCTTTGAGCTTGTGGTTGCCAATATCTTATATAACCCTTTGATTGACATGGCAAAACCCTTGGCGGCATCGGTTAAGCAGCATTTGATATTATCTGGTATTTTAGGCTCTCAGTCTCCTTCCCTTATCCAAGCTTATGTGGCGCAGGGCTTAACCCACCACAACACCCGCAACAAAGAAGAGTGGGCGGTTGTGGAGTTTATCCGCTAAGGTTTCACCTATGTTAAATGATTTGAATCTTAAATTTACCCATATTTATATACCGGGTTTTATTGTTATCGGCTTGGGTTTGTTTATTGATAGCTTGTATATCACGCAGTTCACCAGCTATGGACAAGAAATAACCAATGGTCTGGTTTTTATGGTTTACCTATGGATGCTGCTCAAAACCAGTAAAGTCACGCGCATTTTAATGCTTGTAGGCGTGCCCATTGCACTGGTTGGTGAAGTAACGCTTTCTATCGGGCTGGGCATGTACACATATAGGTTGGAGAATGTGCCACACTATGTCCCACTTGGTCACGCCATTGTTTACGCAAGTATTTATTATATCACCAAAGAACCATGGGTGCGCGAGCACCAATATCGTATCACCAAGGTCTTGTATATTGCCACCATTGCTTACAGCACCGCTTGGCTGATATTCGCGCAAGATGTGTTTGGTTTTATGTGCATGGTGGCTGCATTGTATTTATTCAAAAGGTTTCCCGACACCAAACTCTTCTTTTTGCTCATGTTTTTCATGGTGGTTTATTTGGAGTTGATTGGCACATATTTTGGCTGCTGGGTTTGGCCACCTGTTTGGTTTGATATATTCACTTGGATTCCAAGCGCCAATCCTCCCAGCGGCATTGGCGCTGCATACTTCTTGTTTGATGCCTCATGCTTGCTTGCTTATAAAATATTCAACCTGCAAAAATGGCAGCGCCTTCGCCGTCACCAAAATTTGCGCCGCACCCAAGCTTCCGCATGAGCCAAAATCTGCTCAATACATTTGATGTTGTCGTAGTTGGCGCAGGTCCTGCAGGAGCAATGGCGGCTATTGAGGCTGTAAGAAGCGGTCTATCTGTTGCAATCATTAAAAAAACAGTGCTCCCTCGCAGAAAAGTGTGTGCAGGAGGACTGGTTAAGCGTGCTGTGAGCCTTATTCCCAAAGAAATTTCTTTCCCTATCGAGCAGCAGTGTCACTCAATAACACTAAGCGTTGATGATGCAAATATTGATTTTACCCAACAACGGCAAAACTTGGTCACCATGGTTTGTCGTAGCGCATTTGATATGGCGCTCATTCAATATGCAAAAAGCTTAGGTGTGCAACTGTTTGATGAAAGCAGCGTCACGAATATTTCGCCCATGCCCACACACATTAATATTCAAACAAACCTTGCTAATTTTCAAGCCAAATACTTGGTCTTTGCAGAAGGTGCAACAGCACGCCTGAGCAATCAATTTTGGTCTGATGAGCGTTTGTTGCTTCCCTCTCTGGAGGCTGATGTATATGTGTCCCCAGAACAACATGACAGCTTAAAACATAGTGCGATTTTTGATTTTGGTGTTTTTACTGGTGGCTACGGATGGATTTTTCCCAAGGGCGGCCACTTTTCTATTGGTTTGGCAGTGATGCGAAGTGGTGCATCAGTTTCATTGCAGCAGACTTTTGATGCTTACCTTAACAAACTCGGCATTACCCACCCAGAAAAAATCACTCATCGCAAAGGATTTATCATTCCGCTTTCACCAAGAAAAGAAGCATTGATGAAAGGGCGTATGCTTTTGGTTGGCGATACGGCAGGGTTGGTTGACCCCATCACAGCCGAAGGTCTGAGCCATGCCATCCAAAGCGGTATGGGTGCAGGCA
>JALSGX010000233.1 GCA_026982535.1 Ghiorsea sp.
GTTTAGCGTGTTAATTATTCGCGGCTTTATCATTGCCAAACGTGCCGACACCACATTCACACGTTTGTTGGTGCTGGGTTGTACATTATTGCTTGCTGCTGCATTCATTATTAATTTCGGCGCAGCCATGGGCATCTTCCCGACCAAAGGTATGCCTATGCCATTTATATCTTATGGTGGCAGTGCATTGATTGGTAGTTGCATGTTGGCAGGGCTTATCTTTTCTGTGCAGCGCCATCTTGGCGCAAAAGCTATAAACAAACGTGCCAATCGGAAAACACGCGCACCCTTTCAAGAGGTGTCGGTATGAGTAAGTTGCTATGTATTGCAGGTGGTGGCACAGGTGGGCATGTGATGCCAGCACTTGCCCTTGCTGATGCGGTGCGAAATCAAATGGGCGATGTGGATGTCAACTTCATCGGTGCAACACGCGGGTTAGAGGCAACATTATTACCTGAGCGCGGTGAAGATGTGTTGTTATTGGATATGCACGCAGTGCAAGGTGTTGGTTTAGGGCAAAAAATCAAAGTCATGCTCTGGGAGTTGCCCAAATCGGTGATGCAAATTCGCCGAGTTTGGAAAACCAACAAGCCTGATGTTTTGGTGGGAGTGGGTGGTTATGCCAGCGTGGCTGGTGTGGTTGCGGCATTGTTATCGCGTGTGCCTGTGGTGCTTTATGAACAAAATGCCATTCCTGGTTTGGTGAATCGTGTGCTATACCGCTTTTGCAAAACCATGATGTTGGGCTTTGAGTCTGCAACACGTCATTTGCAACATAGAGCGCAAAAAGCAGAGGTCACAGGCAATGTGATTCGAGCTGATGTACTTGATGTTGTATATCAGGTTCAAAGTAAACCATGTTTATTGATTGTAGGAGGCTCGCAGGGTGCGATGTTCCTGAATGAAACTGTGCCTTTGGCATGTAAAAACCTTGCCAAAGAAGGTAAGGATTTCCGAGTGATTCATTTGGTGGGTGCGGGCGAAGGTCGGATTGAAGCTGTGCAGTCCATTTATGCTTCAGTGGGTATTGAAGCCGATGTGCGAGCTTATACCAACGATATGGCGAGCATGTTTAATCAAGCCAGCTTGATGATTGCCAGAGCAGGTGCGATGACAGTATGCGAAGCAGCAGCCATTGGTATGCCGAGTTTGTTTGTGCCGTTGCCGTGGGCAGCAGATAATCATCAATATTATAATGCGTTGAGTATGAAAGAAGCGGGGGCTGCGGGTATTATCAAGCAGAAAACATGTGATGTGGCTAGACTTACACGTGAGATTGGCGGGGTACTGTTTAACCCTTCGCGTTTAGAAAATATGAGCC
>JALSGX010000234.1 GCA_026982535.1 Ghiorsea sp.
CCACAGCATGGTGTGCAACATTTTCAATATGGATTCGACCCCCCTGATGCTCAATCAAGGCTTTAGCTCGTGTTAGACCCATACCCACACCACAACTAAAGTTTTTCCCTGAAAAAAATGGCTCAAAAACCTTATCCACTTCACCAAGGTTAAAGCCACACCCAGAATCTTCAATACAAAACCAAGCCATGCTACCATCTCGCATGGTCGAAATGCGAATAAACCGTTTTCCCTCCACATGATTTGCCGCAATTGCTTGCTTTGCATTGCTCAAAAGTTCTATGACAACACGCTGTGTCATCAAGGGGTCTGCTTCAACTAGGGGCATAGACGCGCAATCCAAAGCAATGCCCTCTTCCGCAAGCCTCAAGCTAGCAAAGCAGCGCAAAAACAACTCATACATATCTACTTCTTCAATTTCCAGCTCATCAAATATGCAGTGGTACATATCATTAGCGGCAACAATCATATCATCCATGCGATTAGCGCTTTGCTGAAGCAAATCTAGGGTTTCAGTCATATCTTCATTCATGATAACTGCCTGATCGCCCAACTCTTGAACCAATGCCTGGATATTAAGTAATGGCGTGCGCAGGTCATGTGTGAATACACGCATAATATTTTGCATACTTTGCATTTTTACCTCGAAGTTATCTGGCTTTTTCATCCTTCACCCTTATCAACACCCTGCCTAATTTCATTCATAGTTGAAGCTTTCTAGGCTGTCAAACATGATTCAAAAGACATTTCTACTTTTTACGCTTAAACTCACCCTTGATTTTTACCAATGAGGTTTTGTCCATGCGTATTGTGATTTCGCCTGCAAAAAAGTTACATCAAGGTGTTGCTCTGCCAGACTTTGAGGTCTCACAACCTCAGTTTTTGGCGCAAGCGCAAGCCCTTATCAATATCCTGCAAGAAAAAGACAGCTTTGAAATTGCTAGCCTGATGAAACTAAGCATCAAGCTTGCCGACTTAAACACACAGCGCTTTCAACACTGGCATACTCCCTTCACACCAAACAATGCCAGACAAGCCATATTTTCTTTTGCTGGTGATGTCTATCAAAGCTTGAATGCAGACACATTATCACCAGACGATATTGAGTTTGCACAAAACCATCTTCGTATATTATCAGGTCTGTATGGTTTGCTTCGCCCTTTGGATATCATCCAACCATACCGTCTGGAAATGGGAACCCCCCTGGTCAACCCCCAAGGAAATAACTTGTACGACTTTTGGGGCAATCAAATTACAGAGCAGATGAATCAAGAGTTATCACCAGATGACACCTTAATCAATCTTGCATCCAATGAATACTTCAAGGTTATCAAGCCCAAAATACTGAAAGCCCAAATCATCACCCCCACCTTCAGAGACAATAAAAATGGTCAATACAAAACCATTGGCATTTTTGCCAAAAAAGCACGCGGTTTCATGACTCGATTCATCATTCAAAACCGCATTACCCAGGCTCACGACATACAAGCATTTGATATGAATGGCTATACATTTAACCCTTCCATGTCTGATGAAAAAACTTGGGTGTTTACACGAGGTTAGACAAAGCCTTGATGAAACTATCCACATCTTGTTGATGATGCCCGGCCGACAATGTAATACGCAGTCGAGCTGTACCTTCAGGCACAGTCGGTGGGCGAATGGCGGGCACAAAATAGCCTTGTTCATGCAAGTAGCTTGCCGCATACAGCGCTTCTTCATCACTGCCCAACAACAGAGGTTGAATCGCAGTAACTGATGGCATCAAAGGTAAAGCTTTTGCCTGCTCTAAAAAATAGGTGATATTATCTTGCAGTTGATTCACAACATGTGTGGTTTGTATTTCAGCAAGCGCCGCCAGTGCACCTGCAATTACACACTCAGGCAGTGCTGTGGAAAAAATAAAAGTGCGCATGCGTTGTCTTAAGCCTTCAATCATGGGAGATGAACCCAAAATATATGCGCCATAACTACCTAAAGCTTTACCTAGTGTGCCAACCTCCAGCAAACACGCATGCCCTGAAACACCAGCTTCAGCTATCAAGCCTTTGCCAAGCTTTCCAACTGTGCCTGTGCCATGTGCATCATCAATAATCAGTAAAGCATCATACTCTTGTGCAAGCTTGAGCAAACAAACCACATCCGCCTTATCCCCATCCATACTAAACACACCATCAGATACAATCATGCGTTTATCCGCTGGAAACTTTTGTAGCAGAAACTCCAACCTCGCCAAATCCAAATGTGAATAGCGGTGTACCCTAGCACCCGATAAACGAGCCCCATCCACCAAGGAAGCGTGATTAAGCTTATCTGCAAAGATATGCGTATGCCTGTTTGCCAAAGCTTGAATCAACCCTAAATTAGCCAGCATCCCCGATCCAACCACCAAACATGACTCAAAACCTTTCCAAGCCGCAAGCTCACACTCAAGCTTGTGCAACAATGGCGAATCACCCGACACCAACCTCGATGCTCCGCTACCAAGCCCTCGTTTATCCAGTATGTTTTTAGCTGCTGCGCACACCTTGGGGTGTGTGCTTAAAGCCAGATAGTCATTGGATGCAAAGTTTAACAACTGCCTGCCATCAATGATAACCGCCAAACCATCTCTTGTGCTCGCCAACAACTTGCGCTGCCGTGATAAAGGCAACGCATCAAACCAATTGCATGCGTGTGTCATGCTCGCTATGCTCATGTCTATGCTTGCGCTGTCAATCAAAGTACTTCAAACTGTAAAAACATTGCTCTTTCCATATACATGCCCGCTGTGCGCCAAGCCTTTGGATGAAACAGCAGGCTGCTGCGCTACATGCTTGCAAAGCATACACACTATACCTCACCACACATGCCAATCTTGTGGTGTACCACTTCATCCATCCTTAGCTCCAGGCCCATGCGGACAATGCTTAAAAAAGCCCTTGCCACAGCAACAAACCCACCATTTATACTTGTACAAAACTGTAGTACGACATGCTATTTTAACATGGAAGCTACAAGGGCAAGATGCCGGTCTCAATTTCTTGCTGCAAGCTGCAGCACCAAAGCTTAAACACATCTTTTCTGAAAACGACCTGCTACTTCCCGTACCCATGCCATTGTACCGCATGCGCCGCTCAGGGCTACATCACAGTGCTGATCTATGCCTGAAAATATCAAGTATTGTGGGCTGCCAAACAGACACAACACTGCTTCGTCGAACAGGTAACCATACTCGCCAGTCCGCCCTACAAGGCAAAGCGCGGCACACCAACTTACGCCAAGCTTTTATGCTTCATAGCCCAAGCTTCCATCACCTGTGCCCCTTAAAAAACAAAGGTAAAATATGGGTGATAGATGACATTTTAACAACAGGTGCTACGCTGCGCCATGCTTGCGGCGTTGTAGCCCGACTCAAGCAACCAGTTTTTGCCTTTTCATTTGCCCGAGCTTGGCATGACCGTTAGGAGACTTACATGACAAACAAAGCTAAAATTGAAATATATTCAGGAGATTATTGCCCTTATTGTGTGCGAGCCAAATCACTTCTTCAACAGCGCGGGCTGGACTTTATTGAATACAATGTCCAAAAAACGCCTGAAAAGCGGGAAGAAATGATAAAACGCAGCAGTGGTGGGCGCTCTATCCCACAAATCTTTATCAATGATAAGCATGTTGGCGGCTGTGATGACTTGTATGCCTTGGATAAAAAAGGTCTGCTTGATGTTTGGTTGGAGGCATAGCCATGCCAACGCCTCAACAGCTATTAGAAAACAATAAAGCTTGGGCAAAACAAAGAGAGCAACAATCACCAGGCTTTTTCGCCAAGCTCAACGAACAACAAACACCCAAATATATGTGGATTGGCTGCTCAGACAGCCGTGTTCCTGCCAATGAGATTGTTGGTTTAGCGCCTGGCGAAATCTTTGTTCAACGCAATATTGCCAACCAAGTTCACCACACTGACCTAAACTGCTTGTCTGGCGTGCAATTTGCTGTGGATGTCCTAAAAGTGGAACACATTATTGTGACTGGTCATTACAACTGTGGGGGCGTGCAAGCTGCCATCACTTCGCAACACTTTGGTATCGTTGATAATTGGATTCGTGGCATTCGCGACCATTTCCATCAACAGCAAGAAAGCTTTATTGGCTTGTCGCTCGAAGAAACCGCAGATCGCATGGTTGAATTGAATGTCATCAAGCAAGTTGAAAACCTATCACACACCCGTATTGTGCAAAAAGCATGGGAAGAAGGCAGACCCTTAGAAATCCACGGCTGGGTTTACCGCTTAAGTACAGGTATCATTAAAGACTTAGATGTTTCACGAAAGCATGCTGATGATATAGAGCCTGTTTATCGCTCTGTTCCCCGGCTTTAATCGATGTCTAACACGCTTACACCCATTGCATTTCCACTTACGCCGCGTATGCAGTCGCTCATTGAGCTTCGCGATACGCTTAGAATATTGATGCAAGCCATGCAAAGCCATGCCCCATACACATGGCTTACAGCAAAAAAAGAAATGGCGGACATGTTACTCGGTGAAGGCAACAAAACACCTGTTACCCCTAATATTCTTAGCTTGTTTCATGTTATGGGCAAGCATTTTAAGGACTTGTCAGAAAAATACCCCGACTACAAACCCAATCTTCTTCAAGCTGTAGCAGGGCTAGAGGAACATGCTGAAAATATTCGCACCTCCATTCCTCCTTTGGTAGATTTCCTACAGTCTGATGTTTGGCTTACATCTTACAATGAGCTTATTCGTAAGCAAGATCCCTTGGGGCATAAATACGCTCTTCCGCAAACCATCAATCTGCTCTGGTCGGGTGAAAGCCAACATGCTACAGCCTTGCCAGCACTTCTTCACCCTGTCATCCAAGCCATTGAACACATCAACCAAATGCTTCACGCGCATGTCCCTTGGGAAAATCGCATCGCACAACATGGTGCGGATCAAATCACCTTTGCTGCCCAAGATAATATAGGTTTACTGATTGTTGGTGTATCAAGCAACACCATCAACCAAGGCATTCTACCATCATGCTCTGGATTCCGTTCCACTGTTCGCCTAAGGTTTACCCAATGGAAAGAAGGGAAAATTGCTCAAGATATCCATACCGACCAACCTTACTCTCTGATGCTGGTTCCTTTTTCATGAGTGAAACACTGGTTGTAAAGTGCCCCATTTGCAAAGCCTTGGTGGAGCATGGCAGTAAAACCTTTCCCTTTTGTAGCAATCGCTGCAAAACCCGTGATCTGGGCAACTGGGCAAGTGGTATTTATGCCATCCCGGATACGCCAACAGACTCATGGCATCATGACCATAAAGTATAAAACAACTTATTAAACCAATGAGAAATACCATACAAACGCATCACCACCTGAAGTCTGCCTACTTTTTTATCAGTGCCATTGTATTTGCGCCTGTACTCTTATGGCCAGCCCCCATGATTCTATACAACAACCCAATGTTGGGTGGTGTGATTCTTCCTAAGTGGCATTTAAGTATTATCATCATGCTGCTGACCTGTGTTGCTATTGATACCATGCTCTACCCTATTCAAAACTTTGCTCAAGCCCTGCAAGCCACTCTTTGGATAAGCCTGTTCAGTATTTTTATTCTACAAAACCAACACAACACTTGGTTCCTGGCAGTCTTATGCCTTATACATAGCTTGCGCTCTGGCTGGCGTTTATGGCAGCACAAAGAACATTCATCATGGTGGCTTCAACTTGCGTGGGCACGCGACTTGGCCGCAGCACTGGTGGTATTTGTATGGCTATCAGTGTTCCAGCACACCTCTTAAATCATCAATTCGCTTTTGGATACCTGCTTGATAATCACTAGGCATCAACTGCTTTAACCCCTCCAAAAAAGCAATAGCATCTTCTTTGCTGGAAGATTTCTCTAAAAATCGGGATGCCAATGTTAGCACAATCAGTGGTATACCTTCCCTGCCCACAACCTGACGCATCAACTGGAAGGCCAAGAAATCATCTTCCAGTAAATCATGCGCGATAAAACCCGCAAAAAAAGGAAACTCCCATACATCTTCACGGTATGTGATACCTTGTTGCAGCAAGGCAATGGATGCCTCAGGCATACGCGCATCATAAGCCAGCAATGAACCCGCCAAGCGATACACATCAAAGAAGTATGGATCAAGATTTTGTGCCCTGTTCAAATACACCGCCATATGCTGACCATCAATAGGCTTGTAGGCATACTTCATATCGTAATAAATCGCAAAAACATCCAGCAAACGAAAGTCAGCCATTAGACCGGGAATGGGGCCAGCTATAGCCTTATCCATCACTGGGGAATAAGATGATGCCCATATTCCTTTTTGCGTTTGATATTGCGCGATAGGCTCCATGCGCACCCATGACAAAAGCAACACACTTGCAACGAAACCAAACCATACCAAAATCTGCTTGGTAGCCAGCATTACAAATCTCGCCTCTGAAATATCAACAAGCCCAGTATAAAGCAGACAAGCGCATAAAGAACATGCTCTGCCACATACAGAAGCGTGTCTGCCAGTGAAATGGCAACTCCATGTGCAAGCGATAAGCTTATCTCTGCGCCCTGCAAATGTGGCAACACTTCATATACCCACTGCAACAGCAACACGACCCCCCCTGGTGTATCAGAAGCAACATCAGGATTTTGCATGGCTTTCAAAACAGGCGGAAAAACCCATGCAAAAAGCAATACGGCAATACTAAACAACATGGTTTCCACATTCCCTGAAGACCATGAAACAATAAAAAAGATCACACCCAAAATAGAAATGTATTGCACAAAATGAAAAAATACCATCCATGCAAGCAGCCAAGGAGAAAAGCCAGACTGATAAAACGCGGGCTTCTCACCAATATAAAGTAAACCAACAATCGCTGAAGACAATAAAAGCAAAAGCAGTAAAGCAACAAAGCCCATCTGAAAACCAACAAATCGACCAATATAGTAGTCCATGCGTGTCACAGGTGGCGTAAGCAGCATGTAACAAATGCGATCAAAAATATCACGACTCATCATGGTAACCACAAGAAAAATAAAATACACCATTGCCAACACTTGTGATGATGCCGCAATGGCATCCACATAAACTTTCCCAATATCCACCATAAACAATGACCCCAGCACAATGCCCAGAGCAGGCGCAAGCAGAGCCAGCACAAGCATGATGCGGTAGCTTCGGCTCTGCCATATTTCAAGCCATGTTAAGCGCACCAGTTCAATCCACAGCATAATCCTTGCTCCAAAACACAAGTCTTTCTTCAACGCTTTCAACCTCAGCCATCGTGTGTTCAACGATGGATACCGACTCACACACCCTGCCATTTGCCATAATGTGTATTTGATCACACAAACGCACCAAATCGGTCACGGCATGGCTACACATTACAATACTAATACCCTGCTTGTTTCGCTTTTCAAATACACGCAACAAGTGTTGACGACCCATCGCATCAAGCCCACTCATGGGTTCATCCAAGACCAACCATTCAGGTTGTCCTGCAAGCGCATAAGCAATGGCAGTACGCTGCTTCATACCTTTGGAATAAGTGTGCACAGGCTTATGCCAAGCATCTTGCTTCAAAGCTACCTCTTGCAAGAGTTCTTCTGGGCTAGCTCCTGCCTTTTGAATACGGCAAGCATGGGAAACCCATTGCAAAGCTGTTAAATGTATGGGTACATATGGATTTTCTGGCAACATGGTTAGTGTGCCTAAAGCTAAGGGTTGCGGCTGATCAGCATACACCAAACCCGTAAGTATTTTTATCAGCGTACTTTTTCCTGCGCCATTTGCCCCAAGCAAGCCATGCACCTTGCCTTTATCCAGGCTAAGCTGAGGAATATCCAGCACGCATGTTGTGTTGTATGTTTTTTGTATATCTTGAATGATCATGTTTGATTATCATAAAAAAAGGGTCCCCGAAGAGACCCTTTCATACCAACACTACACTTAATTGATTGCGTAGGCTGCAATAGTTGTTGCATTTTGACCAGAGCAATCTTTGGTCGCAGTGGTTGCACCTGCTGCATCAAGCTTGGCGCCTTCTGTTGCCGCTGCAGTCAACTTAACAGGCGCAGGAGCCGCGTCACCAGCTTGGAACAACGCAGTACCACCAGTGTGTTTGGCACGAATACAATAGCCTGAAGTAGCGCCTTTTTCAAAGGCCGCACCAACACCATCCGAAATATTCCAAGTTGCATTATTTGTGCCATCCGTCAGTGTGATAGCAGCCGCACCAAATGTTGCCGCTACAGTGTTTGGATAAACATAATTATCCGTGTAAAAACCTTCTGTCACAGTCACGCCATTTTTCGCATCTGCAGAAGCCGCAGAGTTGAATGCTTTGATACGGAAGTCCGCAAATTGAGGAATAGCAATGGATGCTAAAATACCGATAATCGCAACCACGATCATCAATTCGATAAGGGTAAAACCCTTTTCTGCTTGAGCTTTAAGATTCATATAAAATCTCCTTTTTTATGATTTCATTGGCAGGTATCCAGACGATACACAACTTATCAGAACAACAGCAACCCACATGCCAAATAAAATGAAGCTATGCTTCACCCAAAATCATCAGGTGACATACATTGTCATCACCACCTACCCTTAACTGTCACTTTTTTCTTTTTCTTTTCCCATCTGTATATACTTTGCCATATACAAACTTTGCCCAATAATGAAGACAATGGTCAAACCCATCATACCAAACAGCTTAAAGTTCACCCAAACATCTGTATCGTAATTGTACACCACATACAAGTTCAAAAAGCCCAAAAAAATAAAGAATACTGCCCAAGCCACATTCAGTTTTGTCCAAACATCTTGTGGCAAATGAATTTGCCCTCCCATCATGCGTTGAATAATGTTTTGTTTACCAATCCACATACTACCTAAAAAAACTGCAGCAAATAGCCAATTAATCACCGATGGCTTCCATTTGATAAACATTTCATCATGCAAGAATAGCGTAAGCCCACCAAATGCTGCCACCAAAACCAGCGTGATCACATGACTTTGTTCAAACTTGCCTGTCCATAACCGTACACCCACGGTTTGAATCGCACTGGCGATAATCAACACTGCCGTTGCCACATAAATATCTTCCATCTTGTAGACGATGAAAAACAACGCCACAGGCAAAAAATCAATCAACATTTTCATAATCTAATTATCCTTTTTTCCTTTCTTGTCGTCATTCCCGCGCAGGCGGGAATCCATTTATCAAACTATAGATTCCCGCCTGCGCGGGAATGACACATTCTTTTTATACATCTGTATCTGTGTTTATCTGCGGTTCAATATTTACTTCGGAATACCTTGCCTTGCCAACTCATCCGCTCTTTCATTGCCTTCATCTCCCGAATGCCCTTTTATCCACTGCC
>JALSGX010000235.1 GCA_026982535.1 Ghiorsea sp.
TATATCCGCTTCTGTTCGAGCGCAGCTAAACAATCATGCACGCGCTCAGCATGTAGATTTTAGCAGGTTTTTAACCAATTATGGATTGGAAAGGTTGTTGTACCGTTTGGCAAACTCACCTTACCGTGATGAGTTTGTCTTAAAAGGTGCGATGCTGTTTTCTTGCTGGAGTGGCGACATCCACAGGGCGACCAAAGATGTGGACTTTCTCAAAATGGGCAATGTATCTATCGCAAGGTTAGAACAAATATTTTCAGAGCTTTGTGAAATGGAAACAGATGTTGATGATGGCTTGGTGTTTGATGCTTCGTCTATAAAAGCTGAAGAAATCAGAGAAGACAACAGCTATGGTGGAACAAGGGTCACCCTCAAGGCATACCTTGGTAAGGCCATGATTAGTGTTCAAGCTGACATTGGAGTGGGTGATATGATTACGCCCGCTGCCAAAGAGATAGAATTTCCAACAGTATTGGATATGCCTTCCCCGAAGCTTAAAGCATATCCAGCAGAAACAGTGATTGCAGAAAAATTTGAAGCCATGGTTTCTATTGGTTTCACAAACAGCAGAATGAAAGACTTTTATGATATTTGGGCAATATACAAGTTCTTAAACCCTGACCAACAAGTGGTGAACCAAGCCATTTCCAACACATTTAAGCGCAGAGGAACCACAATACCAAGTGAAGTACCAATAGCTTTGACGGACGAGTTTTCAAAAGATAAAACAAAGCAACAACAATGGATTGCATTTATTCGTCGTGCAGGTGTTACACAAAAAGCGCAACCTACGCTGCATGAAACCATTGCATACATTAGACCTTTATTGATAGGGGCTATGATTGAGGAAGCAGAAACAAAACCATGATTATATATTGTACTTTCTAGGTGTAATAATCCAATTTGCGCAATGCACAATATTAATTGCGCAGTTGCTCATGGGTTTGCGCAAGCTTATGCCTCAAGATGAGGCAGGTAAGAAGAAGGTCTACAAACAGATGGAACTTGACAAATAGAAAAGTGACCGCACTTGGGAAAAATCCATCCGTAGCCACCAGTAAAAACACCAAAATCAAAAATCGCACTATGTTTTAAGCTGTCATGTTGTTCTGGGGACACATATACATCAGCCTCCAGAGAGGGAAGCAACAAACGCTCATCAGCCCAAAATTGATTGCTCAGGCGTGCTGTTGCACCTTCTGCGAAGACCAAGTATTTGGCTTGAAAATTAGCAAGGTTTGTTTGAATATTAATGTGTGTGGGCATGGGCGAAATATTCGTGACGCTGCTTTCATCAAACAGTTGCACACCT
>JALSGX010000236.1 GCA_026982535.1 Ghiorsea sp.
CACTGAGCCAAAACCAAATAGTGCCATGTATATCAGTCCCATAGCAGGAGATTCAACCGTTTGTAGTGTGAGCACAATCAATGCAGCGGAACCCGCCATGCCATGCATCATACCCACCAAAAGTGAGCGGAGGTGAAAACTTTTTTTATGCGAATGTTCATGCGCTGATTTTTTATGTATACCTTCACCTTTATGCGAGTGAGCATGAAAATGTTTGATGCCATCATCATGTTTATGCAAGTGAAAATGGACGCGTTCTTTAAGCATACGGCGAATAACATCTGCGCCTAACAGCACCAACATAATCCCCACAACAAACTCTAAAGACATCGCAAGTGTATCTGGAATAGCCGAGCTTGAGTAAATCACAATCGAGCCAAATAGAAACAATGTTAAGGTATGCCCCAAACCCCAGGTCGCACCTAAACGCACAGCTTCTTTTAATGAAGTGGCTCGCGTTGTCATGGATGCAACAGCGGCAACGTGGTCAGCTTCAATTGCATGACGCATCCCCAACAAAAAGCCTAAAAATAAAACACTTAACATGAACCCTCCAGCCCAACCAAACTATAATGCAACTTACATGCCACTTCACTTTTTGCTCCACCACATGCGTGTTGCCACAGAGGTGGATACTTAGTATTCACTATATTTAATATTCGGGAATATTATTAACATACATCAGACTTGGATGCCGCAGCAATCAAACTTTGACCCAGCGACAGACCACCATCATTCAACGGGTAGTCTTGCGGAATAAGCACTTTAAACCCTGCTTCACTTATCAGCCTTTGCACACCTTCCAATAAAATTTGATTCTGGAACACACCACCGCTTAATACCACTGTATTTAGATGTTGTTTTTTTAATAATGATACTGCCAACTTTGATACTGCTTGAATCACCGATTGGTGAAATCTTGCAGCAATCTCAGCGCTTGCCACCCCTGCTTTCAAGTCAACCAATGTCGCTTCCCACATCGGCAACCACGACAAGCGAACCAATCCATTTTTTTCAATTCTACCTACTGGGTAAGCCTGTGTTTGAGGTGAATAAACTTGTGCTGCTAACACTTCCAACTGCATGGCAGCTTGCCCTTCAAAGCTTGCCCGTTCAAAACATATATCCAATGCCGCAGCCACTGCATCAAACAGTCGCCCCATGGATGAAGCCTGTGGTGAGTTCAACCCTTTATTACACATCATTTGCAAGTTGCGCACAGGTTTTTTAGACAGTTTTTGAATCAATGATAAAGCTGCATATTTCTTGGCTACGTTATCCCAACCCAGCGCTAGTAGT
>JALSGX010000237.1 GCA_026982535.1 Ghiorsea sp.
AGCAAACATTGACACACCATGCGCTAAACTTATCTTGCTGCTGCTTTAAATGTCAGCCGTTTGACGGAAAGGAAGTTTTAGTCAAACACCTTGGAGTATGACCGATGCAACAATCACCTATATTTCGCCTGAAAACTATTGCTTTGGCTGCTCTATTCTCAAGCCTACTAAGCTTACCTGCAATGGCTGAAGAAGATGTCCACAATGATGCTGACCATGCCCATGCTGCTGAGATAGAGCTTGGTTTGTCGTTGGGCTATGCCTATTTAAAAGAAGAAGACAAACATGGCACAAGCATTCACTTACATATCAATAAAGGCTTGGCTGATGAGGGGCTGATGAGCCGCGTATCTATTGGTCTTGGTGTGGAAACCATTATTACAGATGAACAGCATTATGCAGCCATGGTTTCAGTGAACATTCAACCGTGGGACAACCTCATTCTTTCCTATGCACCAGGTATTGAGTGGGCAAAACATCATACATCATGGGCATCTGAATATGCCAATCATTTTGAAGCAACCTATATCATCGAAAACAAAGACTTTCACTTTGGGCCTGTGATTGGCTATTCAAGCACACGCGATGCACAACATTTCACAGCGGGCATCCATTTTGCCATGCCACTTTGAAATAATATTGTGAATAGCGTTGACACCAAGAAGCTTGCGATTATGATGCGCATCCTTTTTCAAGATAGCAGGAGTCTCAAATGAGTTTTACATATAAACCAAGTCGTATTCGTCGCGCTCGCACATGTGGTTTCCGTGCCCGCATGGCAACCCGTGGTGGTCGCGCAGTTCTAAACCGTCGTCGCGCTAAAGGCCGCAAGCGTCTATCTGCATAAACACAGATTTTCCTCGTGAATTCCGCTTAGTCAGCAAAGCTGATTTTGCGCGCATGAAACAAGGCAAACGTTTTAGAGTTTTCGGATTGAATTTAATAGTAGCCCCAAATGCTTGCAATCATGCACGTTTGGGGCTTGCTGTTTCTACAAAGTATGGCAATGCTGTTCAGCGCGGTCGCCTAAAGCGTTGTCTCCGCAGCGCATTTCGCCAGCATCACATTCGTAATCAAGCGATTGATATTCTTGCCATACCCACCCCACAACTTCAAGATGAACAGGTTTCCGAGCAAGGCATGAAGGCTTGTTTTGAAAAGCTTCTCACGCGCATTGAATGATGGATTTAGCATGAAATGGTTATTGATTAAGCTGGTGCAGTTTTACCGTTATGTGATTTCGCCGATGTTGCCCTCACGCTGCCGATTTATGCCGACATGCTCAGAGT
>JALSGX010000238.1 GCA_026982535.1 Ghiorsea sp.
AGACATCAATAAAGAAAAGGCCTTGGTGCAACCTGTTCACGCCTTAATCATTCAAACCTACGATAATTTATTGTGTGGTTCGCGGAATCATTTGCGTTCATTTGTTGGTCAAATTGAGCTGATTACAGGCACAGCTTATACACCACAAGTCCCTGCACTGGCTGCGGAAGTCAACGCGATTCTAGCGGGTGGTCAGGAGCAATGCGGGCAATAATAATAGCCAAGCATTGATTGCCTTTTATAGCATACTGACATAACTTCCCTTGCATGGGCTGGCTCATGAAGGAACATCATACTTTGTTGCAACGGCGTAGTGACATTGAAACACAATGGGAAAGCTTTGTGTCTGGCGACAGCGTGGATGATGATGTGCGGTTTGAGATTGCAGCATCTTGGAAGCGTAGCGCAACCCACTTAACTGCCAATAAATCCTTTGCCCCGACTGAAGATAGTCAAGTGATTGAAAAGCGTTGGCAAAAGTCGGCGTTGGCTGTTGCCGCTGCCAAACAACAAGATAATATCAAACAATTGGCGAAAGAAGGTGAATTGGTTGCTGCTATTGCCGACCCTTGCGGCACGTTATTATGGACGTATGCCAGCAAACACATGGTTTCACGCGCTGAAAACGTACATTTCCATCAAGGCGGGCGTTGGGATGAGCCTTCTGCAGGCACCAATGCCGTGGGTTTGTCATTGCGCTTAAAGCAAGCGGTCACTGTATTTTCATCTGAGCATTACCAACCCTTTGTCCATGATTGGGTATGTTATGCCGCCCCCATTATTCATCCTGAATCAGGGCAGTGTGTCGGCATTTTAGATTTGTCGACCACATGGAAACGCCACACCCCTTTGGGTCAAGCGGCAGTGAATGATATGGCGCGTTCCATCGCCGCCGCATTACCTTTAGAACAGCCCAAGGCTGCTTTAGAAATTCATGTTTTGGGGCGGCCGCGTATTGTATTTAAGGGTAAAAAAATCAACCTGACCAACCGCCAACTTGAGATTTTATGTATTCTTGCGCTACACCCACAAGGGCTACACTTGGATGCTTTTCATGCAGCACTATATGGTGATGCATGTGTCAGCTCGACCACGCTCAAAGCCGAAATATCACATTTACGTCAGATTTTGGATGGGCAAATTGCATCGCGCCCCTACCAGCTTACCATGCCTTTTTGGGCAGACTTTGTTGAAATTTGGCACTTTCTGAAACAACATGATACGCATGAAGCCATGGCGTTGTATCGCGCCCCCATGTTGCTGACTTCACAATCCCCCAGCATTGAAG
>JALSGX010000239.1 GCA_026982535.1 Ghiorsea sp.
GAAGCAGCGCGATAGCCTTAAAAACATTAAACGCATGGTGTTGAAAGTAGGTAGTTCGCTGCTTGCTGATACTCAACATGGCGTGAATACAGCGATGGTGCAACGATTGGCTTCAGATATCAAAGCCTTGCATGATCAGGGTATTCAAGTGTGTTTGGTCTCTTCAGGTGCGGTAGCCTTGGGGCGGGTACAACTGGGTTGGCTGGATAAAAAGCTGAATGTGCACGAGAAACAAGCGGCAGCAGCCATTGGGCAACCGTTATTGATGCACGCCTATCAGCAGGCATTTGCAGGATTGGGCATGGTGGTGGCACAGATGCTTTTGACCAAGGATGATTTGCGGCATAGACGGCGTTATATCAATGCCAGCAACACCAGCAAAACATTGTTTGCCGCAGGTGTTGTGCCCATTGTCAACGAGAATGATACTGTAGTTGTTGAAGAAATTAAGTTTGGTGATAACGACGCATTAGGCGCGTTGGTGAGTAATGTGGTGGAAGCGGACTTGATGGTCATGATGACTGATGTGGATGGTTTGTTTGATGTTAATCCTAGCGATGATAACCACGCCTGCCGCATTTCTGTGGTTGATAGCCTGACACCAGATATACTGGCTATGGCTGGTGATGAAGGTTCCAGCTTGGGCACGGGCGGCATGAAAAGCAAATTGGATGCTGCGCAAATTGCCACACAAAGTGGCGTGGTAGCAGCGATTATTAACGGTGAAAAACAAACTTCATTGCAGGATTTGTTGGCAGGTGAGGATGTTGGCACACTGTTTACATGCGGGAAAGATCGACAAACTTGGCATGAGCACTGGATAAGCAGCTTGCTGCCTGTGTCGGGTAAATTGATGGTTGGTCAACAGGTGAGCGCGAATGATAGTATTATGCTTGAAGATATTGTATCGTTAGAAGGCGACTTTGATAAAGGAGAGTGTGTTGAAGTTTATTATGGTCAAGCTCTGGTTGCGCGAGGCTTGACCAACTATAACGCAAAAGATATGCGTAAGCTTGTTGGCGCGAAAACTTCAGAGATAGAGCAGATTTTAGGTTATGTTGATTTTAAGAGCATGATTCATCGTGACAACTTGGTGGTAGTATCCTATGCGTAATGCGATGTCATTGATCACCTTGTTGTTTTTATTGCTTTGGTGCCCTATGGCACAAGCAGATGTTCCTGATGAATTTGTTGTGCGGAACCATCTTGAGCATGAGATTCAAGCCCGGGTATTTACGCCATACTCTGATACCCAGCGTCAAAAAGCAGTGCAAGCCTTTGTCAAGCAGCTTAAAGGCTTGGATGATGATGGCTTGGGTGATGCTTCCTTGTTTTCTTTGGTCGATGAGAATGAAATCAAAGCAAGGGTTACGCGATTTCAGGCAAAGTTGAAAGCATTGGTTTCGACTTATCAAGAAAGTATAAGACCAATATTGATGGGGCAGATCCAGCATAAGCAAAAAGATCATGTTGCCTCTCTTGTTTTGGGAGAATTGATTTCACTTTCATTCCCCAGTGCGAATAACCACAAAACAGGAAAGCCTGTTATTGGGTTACTACATTATAAACAAGACATGAGTGATAGCTGGTTTGCAAGCCAATGGGTGGATGCTGGCATATTAAAAAACTTTCCTGAATGGGAAAATGAGTCATGGTTGATACAAGGCATTCATATGGATGTGGAACTTATGGTATTGCGGCAAATGCACAGGGAATATCTGCAGGGTGCAAAACCTAAGCGTCATGCGCAAGTTGTTGTGCCATCATCAGTGCAAGTGAAAGCACCGCCTGCCAAAGCGACTGTTGCGCAAGACAAGCCTGCGTTGTGGCCTGCCCATGAGCGTATGCGTAAAGTGCAAGTTTTTATTCGTAAGTTGCGAAAAATAGATGCTGAGCAAGATTGGGTTCAACTAAAAAATGAATTGTCTTTATTGCTTGAGCAGTATGAGCAGGAAATCAAACCGATTTTGGTTGCCAATGTCAATTTACGACGAAAAGATGTGGGCGCACAAGCCAATAAAGGTGATTTAACGCTCTTGTTTTTACCCAATAGGGATAATCATCATACAGGGAAACCACTGTCAGGCAAGTTTCGCTATCAGAAAAATGTGAGCAATGCCTGGTTTGATAGTAAAATAGAAACAGTGGGCTTGCTGGTGGAGCATCCTGAGCTTGCGCAAGATGTGGTGGTTCAAGCAGCATTAAACATGGAACAAGAATTGGAAACATTAAAGAATGAGCATCGTCAGTATTTGGAAAGCAATACGATTAAACTTGTACACTAAGGGAGGAGAAAGATGACGGATTTAGCAGTAGAAACCATGAACACCTTGGGCAAGCAAGCTAAGGCTGCGGCGGCTAGCTTGCGTATGGCGGATACCAACAAAAAGAATCAGGCGTTAATGCTTGCTGCCAAACGGTTTCGTGATGATATGGAAGATATTTTGGCAGCCAATGCTCAAGATATGGAGAATGCAGACAAAAATAATCTTGAGCCTGCCTTGAAAGACAGGTTGGCGCTGAATGAAGAGCGTGTTGAAGCGATGGCGCAAGGCTTGGAGGAAATTGCAGCCCTGCCCGACCCTGTGGGTGCGATTTCTGATTTGGTGTATCGCCCATCAGGCATTCAAGTTGGGCATATGCGCGTACCTTTGGGCGTGATTGGTATGATTTATGAATCCCGCCCGAATGTAACTGCGGATGCGGCGGCTTTGTGCTTGAAATCGGGCAATGCTTGCATCTTGCGTGGTGGTTCTGAAGCGATTTATTCCAATCGTGCCATTGCCAAGCGTTTAAGGTCTGCGATTGTTGATGCAGGTTTGGATGAGCACGCGGTGCAACTGATTGATAGCACAGACCGCGCTATGGTGGGTGCGCTTATTACCGCCAAAGATGATGTAGATGTGATTATTCCACGGGGTGGAGCAGGCTTGATTCAACGGATTTCGGCAGAAGCCAAAGTTCCTGTGATTAAACATTTGGATGGTATTTGCCATGTGTATATCGACAAGGCTGCGGATAGAGATATGGCGGTGAGCATCGCACTTAATGCCAAGACACACCGTTATGGCGTGTGTAATGCCATGGAAACATTGCTGGTACATCAGGATGCGGTCGATTGCTTGCCTGAAATTATCAAGCAACTGCTTGATAAAGGTGTTGAAGTGCGTGGTTGCGCAAAAACACAAGCGGTAAATGACGAAGTGATTGCGGCAAGCGATGAAGATTGGGCAACGGAATATCTAGCGCCTATCTTGTCCATCCGTGTGGTGAATGATGTGCAGCAAGCCATTGCCCATATTGAGAAATACAGCTCTGCGCATACCGAAAGCATTGTGACTGAAGACTACAGCACGGGGCAAATGTTCCTTCGCTGCGTGGATTCATCTTCAGTGATGTGGAATGCCAGCACACGGTTTGCGGATGGTTTTGAATATGGTTTGGGTGCTGAAATTGGTATTTCAACCGACCGCTTACATGTGCGAGGCCCTGTTGGTCTTGAAGGTTTAACCACGCAGAAATGGATTGTGTTGGGGCAAGGGCAAATTAGGCAGTAGTTTCTAATAACATGATCAGCTTAGGGTGAAATGCCTGTTCATTTTTGGGCAGCCAAAAACGAACCAAAAAGCTGCCCTTTATAAGCTGCTATACCCTTCATTTGCTTACAGCAAAAGGGCGCGTGTTACTGCGCTATTCCCTTTTGTTGTCAGGCATTTCGGCGCAGCTTAACAAAGGGGTTTCCTAAGTTGCGAGCATCGAAACTCTTCGTGAGATTCTTGGTTCAAAAAGTAGTAAAGCTTAACTTTCCCCACGCATATATTTACCATTGTATTTAATCATGGCACGAATTTCTTTCACATATTCATGCCCGCGCTCTGAATATTTGAGCAAGCCTGCGGCAAGCTCATAAGCTGATGCCGTTCTACCTTCTGCGCGCGCTTTGGCGCGAATATCACGCAAGTCTTGATATACACGCCCCGTGTTTAAGTTTCGTAAATAACTACGCACGGATAACTGTGGCGATGCGAATGCGGCGACTTCATGCGTGCTACCATGATTACGGCGTTTGGGTACAAGCCCACAGCCCTTGGTAAAGCACCATTGCCCAAACAAGTTGTTGGCTTCTCGTGCAAAGCGAGAGGTTCCCCATGCGGACTCATTGGCAGCTTGAGACAACACCAGCTCAAGTGGAATGGTATCCACACGCTTGAGTAACTCATCCCAAGGGATAGATCCATCTTTATTACGCTGTATGCGGTAATATTTTAGCAGTCTGTTCAACATGGTTGTTTCTTGAGCAGATAAGTTGGGCTTATCCTTGATTGTCAGGAGGAATTGGCGTTGTTGAGCAATGCGCTGGTTTTCTTGTTCAACCATAGGGCGCAGGGCATTAAAAAACTTGCGCTTTTTTGTTTTTACATCTTTTTCATTCCGCAAATCAGGGAGGTTGTTTATCATGGTTGTTTGTGTTGATGCAGGTTTGGCTTCATTGGCGATAGCAAGGTGGGAAAGTCCAAGTGTTGTGATGGCGAATAAGGTGATTTTGATGATATATGATTTCATAAATCCTCCAGGCTGCGTTGATAGCTTTGCATTTGTGCAAATATTTTATTGGGATACTTTGCCTTGCCTTTTGAGCCATTGTAGGCGGCAAGCGCTTTTTCTAGGCTGTGATAGCGGTTGATATAGTGCTTAAGGATGGTGCAACCATAACGAATATTGGTTGCAATGTTAAACAAGTTATCTTCTGGGCTGCCTAACTCTTGTTTCCAGAATGGCATCACTTGCATCAATCCTTTTGCGCCAACTGCACTTATCGCAAAAGGGTCAAAGCGAGATTCCACCGTGATTAAGGCAAGAATAAGTATGGGGTCAAGCTGATAGCTTTGAGCGTAAATCCAAACCCATTTGGCAATGGAGCGTGCCTCATGTTCACCGACATCAAACTGTGTTATCAGAGGGCGCACTTGTGCAATCCAGGCATCTTGTGCTGAAGGTTGTGGTTGGGGGTGTGGCACTTGCTGAAGTTGTTGCTGTATGCGCTTACGCTCTGATGGGCTGATATGCGCCAGACCTGTGTGTGTTTGGATCAGTTGCACCTGTGGGATGTTGTGTATCAAATGTTGTTTTTCTTCATCTGTGCTTTGCAATATGATGGGTAGCGACAAGATAAACCCAAGCCCTAAAATGACCACCAAACCACCTTTGTGTTTGGCAGTCATGAATTGCTTGAAGCTTTGACTCAGTCTTGCTCCTTTAGCTCTGCCAGCATGCGCAATGCTGTATCGCGGACCTGCTCAAGGCTTGCTTCTTGCTTGTTACCCGTACGGGTTTTGATTTCCAGGGCATTGTTATTCAAGCCTCGATCCCCGACCACGATATGCAGCGGAATACCTGTGAGCTCTGCATCCTTAAATTTGATACCAGGGCTTTCTTTACGGTCGTCCCAGATAACTTCAACACCAGCATCAAGCAGCTCGTTATACACCTTTGCTGATGCGGTAATGGCTGCTTCTGATTTGCCTAATGTAATGACAGAGATTTGAAAAGGTGCGAGGTTGACTGGCCATACAATACCATTGTCGTCATGGCATTGTTCCACCACAGCCGCCATCAGGCGTGACACACCAATGCCATAGCAACCCATGGTCGCCACATCGCGTTTGCCTTGTTCATTCTGAAACAATACTTGCATGGGTTTAGCATATACCGTGCCTAGCTCGAAGATATGACCCACCTCAATGCCGCGCGACATTTCCATTGTACCTTTGCCGCATTTACCGCAGGTGTCGCCAGCTTGAGCTTCTCGTAAGTCAGCAAATGTTGCGCCTTGAATATCGCGGCTGATATTCAAGCCTGTGATGTGGGTGTCTTTTTTGTTGGCACCAGCCACCAAGCCAACCGCATCCTGTAAGCTTGTGTCCACATATACAGGGCAGGATAAACCGATAGGACCTGCAAAGCCCGTGATTGTACCGATGGAAAGCAGTTGCTCCGCTGATGCTAGCTCCACTTCATCTGCGCCTATAGCTCGTGCCAGTTTGATGTCTTGAACATTGTCTGTGCCACGCACACATGCGGCAACGATTTGCCCATCATTGTCTCCGCCGATGGCAGTATATATGAGTGTTTTGAGCACATCAGCGGGTTGAACCTTCAAATAGGCTGCAACATCTTCCACCGATGATTTGTTGGGGGTAGAAGCATCGCTTAAGCCTGCATTATGACCTTGATAGGTGGGTGGGGTAGATAAAGCTTTTTCCACATTGGCAGCATAATCACATGCCGAACAATGGGTAATCAAATCTTCCCCAGAATCCGCCAACACATGAAACTCATGGCTTGCCGAACCGCCAATGGAGCCATTATCAGCTTCTACAGCACGAAACTTTAAGCCAAGGCGTTTGAAAATACGCTGATAAGTTGCAAACATGTTTTGATATTCTTTGGCTAAACATTCTGCATTGGCATGGAAGGAATAGGCGTCTTTCATCACAAACTCACGACCACGCATCAAACCAAAGCGCGGGCGAATTTCATCACGAAACTTGGTTTGAATTTGATACAGGTTCATGGGTAGTTGTTTATACGATTTCAGCTCGCGACTAACCAAATCGCAAATCACTTCTTCATGGGTAGGACCCAAGCATGATTCATGCTCATGCCTATCCTTAAACCGCAACAACTCAGGGCCATATTTATCCCATCGCCCAGATTTTTGCCAAAACTCAGAAGGTTGCACCATAGGCATTAGTAGTTCTTGTGCGCCTGCGCGATTCATTTCTTCGCGCACAATGGCTTCGATATTGCGTAGCACGCGCAATCCCAGTGGCAAATAATCATATACACCAGAAGTCACACGGCGGATAAAACCAGCACGGAGTAAAAGTTGATGCGACACCACTTCTGCATCAGCTGGGGTATCGCGGAGAGTAGGGGAGAATAATTTAGAATAACGCATGGGGCACAAGCTAGAGCATCGCTTTAAGCCTGCAAGAATATAATTTTATCAAGGCTTGTAGAAAAGGTTGTTCAAAGTATGGGGTCAGTTCCCTTTTTCACTTTGAAAAAGAGTTGCAATCTCTGATTGAAAACAACTTGGTGAGAAAAAAGAGTCAGAGCTTTGTGTGAGCTTGATTTCATCTTTTTAGCGGCAAGGATCAGGTGTAGATGAACAAAAAAGGAGGGGTTAAGCCTGTGGCTTGTCACCATATTGGTTGTCATCTTGACTTGGTGTGACCAGAAAAAACAATAACACGGCAAATAAAACCAGCATGAGTATCGTGCCACCCAACATCAAGACCTGCGACTCCTGAAACACGCCAATCATGGCAAATACCATGCCGATATAAGGTGATAGTTGCCACCAGCCAGAGCGTCCTACATCATGCAAGCGGCGAGCGGTTATGCTTAAGCTTGGTATGATAACAGCCAAGGTCAATGCGCTGAGTACAATTTGAAATAATTCACTTTCTAAAACAAGGGAAATGGCTGAAAGAGTGAGATAAGATAAAAGGTAGATAAGGGTAAACATCCAGTATTCCTCACGGGTGCTGCGCCCTGAGAATACGCCGTAAAGTTTAAATGCGTTGATGAAATGTTTCATATTGACTCCTTATCATTTTATCCGTCATGCCCACCTTCGCGGGAATGACCCAGTGTAATGTTGTAGACCTTTCGATAAAAAAGCCATTATGTATACACTCGATAGACGCTGGTGCGAGCAAGCACATCATGCAGGGTTTGTTTGTGCGGGGTGATTAGAACACAAAACATGCTGGCAACGGGTAGCAAGCTGCTTAACCAGAAGAAAATGTGGTTAAAGTTGCCAGTTTTCAAGTAGATCATGGTTGTGCCTATTGCAATCAAGGTAATACCAAAGCCCAAAAAGCGAATGGATGCCGCAACAAGGCTAGGCTTATTGCCTGTATCAATGTCAGCAACCATGAGCTTCCAAGTGCGCATACCTGTGGTTGCTCCGCTGCCTCTGTGCCAAAAACCAACATAGTAGGCATAAGATACTGCGAAAAAGAGTAGGTTTTGTACCCACTTTGCAACGCTGCCTTCCATTGTTGTTTCAATCATAGTGATGGGCAATGCCACAAAAAGAAAAGTGATGGCAAAAAGAATAATCAAATCATACAAGGATGAAAAAACTCTTGGACTAAAGCCCGCAATCTTGGCTTTGGGGCGTGCTGTTGCTTCACTCATATGGAACTCCTGTATTGTGTTTCCATGCTTCTAATGATGCGAGGGCTTTTTCGGAAACCATGCGTCTGCGTTCGGATCTTTTGAGGCGGCGTTTGCCATCGCGTTTGGGGGCGGTGGGCAGTAAGCCAAAGTTGATGTTCATGGGTTGGAAGTTGTTGATATGTGTGCCTGAAATATGCCCCAATAATGCACCCATAGCGGTGTCTTCGGGTGGGATGTTCGGCGCATGACCACGCATGATATCGGCGATAAATCTGCCCGCCATCAAACCCATGCTTGCCGATTCCACATAACCTTCCACGCCCGTGATTTGCCCTGCAAACATGATGCGCGGCTCTTTTTTCAAACGAAGCGATTTATCCAGCAATAGGGGCGATTTGATAAAGGTATTGCGATGCAAACTACCAAGTTTGAAGAACTCGGCGTTTTCCAAGCCTGGAATCATGCGGAACACTCTTAATTGTTCGCCATATTTCATTTTGGTTTGAAAACCAACCATGTTTAATAAACTTTTGGCACGATTATCTTGGCGCAGTTGTACCACAGCATAAAACTCTTCGCCTGTTTCAGGGTGCTCAAGACCCACAGGCTTCATCGGGCCAAAGCGGGGAGTATCGATGCCGCGTTCAGCCATGACTTCAATGGGCATACAACCATCAAAAAAAGGTACATCTTCAAAATCTTTGAATGCCATGTATTCAGCGTTTAATAATTCGTGAATAAAGCTTTTGTATTGCTCTTCATTCATGGGAAGGTTCAAATAATCACCTTCTTCGCCTTCGACCACATTTTTATCATAGCGAGACTTCCAATAAGCAATGTCCATGTTCACCGTTTCGGCATCAACAACAGGGGCAATGGCATCAAAGAAACTCAAATGCTCTTCGCCTGTCAACT
>JALSGX010000240.1 GCA_026982535.1 Ghiorsea sp.
ATGTCACCCTGAACGAAGTGAAGGGTCTAAACTCTCGGCTCTTCCGTGCAGGCGCTTATGTAGTAACTATCCCCCCCTGTAAAAAGCTGAGGAAGTTAAGCAAAAACTAACAAACCAAGCCCCCAAACCACTATAGTTAACGAAGCGTAATCAAAACTGTGCTTTTTTTGCAACAGCACACTCACAACAAACCATTCAAAACATAAATAGCGCTTTTAGCTGTTGCTTAGCTGGCAAGGATAGATAAGTTAGCAAATGCGAATCCATGCATGGGATCGTTTGTCTGTCGCAGTGCGAAGGCAGAATAGGGTGATAAGTTTTTCTTAAAGCCTACTATGTAGTCGCACTAGACAAACTGCCAGAATTATCTGGCAATTTATTAAAACACTTTTTTGACTTTGGAGGTCAATTATGAAAATTAAAACTTTACTACTTAGCTCAGTAGTTGCAACTGGTCTTTCGACTGGCGCAATGGCTGCTGACCTTGGTGTTCTTACATCTCTTGACGTTTGCGATGCTGTAAATGTTACTGGTCTTACAATTTCTTCAAGCGACAACTGCCTACAGATTTCTGGTGGCGTTGGCTTTGAATTTGTTTGGGGTGATTATAGAGGCGCTGGTGCTGTTCCTGCTCCTGGCGTTTTGCATCCTCTTGCTGATAATGGTGGTGTTTCACCTTTGGATCAAGATTGGGATCTAGAGCTTGAAGGTTGGTTGCAATTTGTTGCTACTGCAGAAAGTGACTTTGGCCCAGCTAAAGCTGTAATTAAATTTGAAACAGGCGATTATGCTACAGGTACAGACGGCGCTCTTGTGTCATCCACTTCAGCACTTGTTGTTGACGACCTATATGTAGCTATTGGTGATACAACAGTTCTTATGTTTGGTGATAAAGGCTCAATTGCTAATTCTGGCGGTGATACAGTTTACACATGGACTGGCTTTTACCATGATGACGATGTTAGAACACTTGATCTTGCTACAGTATCAACTGGCGGCAACGTGATCCAAGTAACTTCTGATCTTGGCAATGGTGTTGATGTTGGTCTAGGTCTTGAAGATCTTGCTGGTCTTGGTTCACTTGTTGGTGTGATTAACTATGCAGGCGATTCGCTTGTTGCACATGCAACATTTGTAGCTGACGATATCTTCACAGGTACTGTTTCTACATGGGCAATTCATGCTGGTGCAGAAGTAACATATGACATGTATAAATTCCTAGTTGCTTTCGGCTATGATGATGCTTCTTCTGATTATGATTTAGTAGCTTCA
>JALSGX010000241.1 GCA_026982535.1 Ghiorsea sp.
CAATAATGTAAAAGGTCGGGTAACAGAGTAAATATGAGCACCATATGAAAATACTTTTTGAGGAAGCTCTAGGTACACAAGGTTATATCTGGGATACCCAGTCGGATATGGGTTTTGCACTATTTGGTGCAGTCATAGGTTTGCTTCTATTAAGCCGTTGGCATGATAAACAATTGCAAGAGTTTCAATGATATAACCGCTCATTCGTTTGGTTTTATGTGTAATGCATCCATAAGCGAATGACTTTCACTGTTTTTTCATTGTTGTAAACTTGGTAAACAAGCCGATGTTGAATATTGATGCGCCGTGAATATGCACCTGCCAAATCACCAATCAATTTCTCAAATGGTGGCGGGTTTTGGTAAGGGTCTTGTTCCAAGATAGCTAAAAGCGATAATGCTTTGTTTTTTAAACCCGATGAAGCCAGTTTCTTTGCATCTTTTTGGGCTTGTTTGGTGTAAACAAGTTGCCAAGACACCCTAGATCACCAATCCAATTCGGTATCACATTCCGCAATAGGTTGTTTTAACCCTTGGCGAATAGATTCCCGCATATTGGGTACGGATAATAGATGCAGTGTTTCAGTGATTGCATTCCAATCTTCTTCTGCGAGCAACACAGCGTTACCCCGTTTGCCTGTGATGGTAATGGGTTGGTGAGTTTCAGAAGCTTCATCAATCAATTTGTATAGATTTTTTCTTGCATCAGTAACAGTGAGAATAGACATGACTTATAACCTCATTACAAAGCGTACGCTATTGCGTTCTTTTGTCAAGGTTTGTACTATTGGCATAACAAGCAGTTGAAGGACATTTAATCTTTTAGCTATAATTTATCTTGTTCATCTGGATCAGTTGACTTTATTTTGACAAGCACGGCATCAAACTTAGCTTTATCATCTATCCAAACTGTATTTTTCGGGGGTTAAATTTTTGCCGCTATCTAATGCTTTGGCGGTTTCTTTAGCCGATGTGAAAAAATCAGAAAGTGAGCCAAGTTTTATTTTTGTATCCACTATATGACTCTCCTTTTAGGAAATCCGCGAAACAAGACCCGCCCCTGCTTTTGTTTATGTCCCCGTTTTCCAAGGTAAAACTTTTTTACCCTTTACCTTCTCCATGCCAAAAGTGCCGCAAGATAACTTAGCCGTAAGGCATTGATCTTGTCAAGATGCTATTGCCTGATGCGTGGGTCAGCCCAAGCGTAAGCGAGGTCGGCGATGAGGTTGCCGAGAAGGGTCAAAACTGCACCGATGACCGTGATACCCATAACGAGGGGATAATCCCTTGAAAGTACGGCCTCAAAGAATAATAAACCCATGCCGGGGATGGAAAACAGTTGCTCCACAATCACAGAGCCGCCAATAAGCCCTGGTATGGATAAACCCAAGAGCGTAATCATGGGTAAAAGCGCGTTTTTGAGGGCAAGGCGGTAGTGAATGGCGGTTTCGGATACGCCCATGGCTCTAGCTGTGGTGATATATTCGCTGCGAATCACATCCAACATACCTGTGCGCATAAAACGAGACATACCCGCAAGCCCACCAATGGCAGAGACAAACACAGGAAGAATCAAATGTTTAAGCAGGTCGAGTTGTTGCTCTAGCCAGCTCATTTGCTGCCAGCCGTAGTCATGGATGCCTGAAATGGGTAGCAGTTGCATGTTTACCCCAAGTGCTATCATCAACAATAAACCCAACCAAAACGAAGGGATAGCAAAAGCGAGGAAGACAAACACGGTTAAACTGCGGTCTAACCATGAATCTTTGCGCACTGCCGATGCCACACCAATGGGCACGGCGATAATGAGAATGAATGCCATCGCAAGGATGTTTATCCAAAGGGTGATGGGCAATCGCTCGGCGATTTTATCCAGTACAGGGCGACCATCAGCGGAAAATGAGTTGCCAAAATCGAGGGTGGCAAGGCGGGTGAGCCAATCAAAGTACTGAATATATAAAGGTTTATCTAAGCCATAAAATGAGCGCAGGCGTTCTATATCATCGGCAGACACTTTGGGGTCGAAAGCTTGACCAACCACGGATGGCTCACCTGGAGCAAGGTGCATCATACCAAAGGATATGATGGTGATGCCAAGTAGCAATGGAATCATGCCCAAGAGTCGTTTAAGTGTATAAGCTTTCATGGCTGCAAGCGTAAGGGTGATAAAAGCATAAGGCAATTGGGGAAGTACTGAATCAACAAAAAAGTTATGGTATTGTGTTCAATGTTAGGTGAGGGTAATAAAAAAGCCTGCCAACCCGAGAGCTGACAAGCCTTGCTGACCACAATCTGTGGTACCGAGAGCCGGAGTCGAACCGGCACAGTGTTGCCACCGGGGGATTTTAAGTCCCCTGCGTCTACCAATTCCGCCATCCCGGCATACAGCAACAACTTAGCAAAAATGCCAGTGTTGAAATTGGAGGCAGGGGCGAGAATCGAACTCGCGAATAAGGGATTTGCAATCCCCCGCCGTACCACTGAGCCACCCTGCCGAACAAGCCTTGCAATCTGGTAGTATTACAAGAAGCTTTGAAACAAAAAAGGAGCTTGAGCCCGAAGACAATCAAACCCCTTGTATTATGTTCAAATAACCTGGAGCGGGTAACCGGGCTCGAACCGGTCACCTCGACCTTGGCAAGGTCGCGCTCTACCAAATGAGCTATACCCGCGTTGAACGAGGCGAACTTTAGCGTCGCCAAGCTTAGCGTCAAGCACTAATTTTGTGAGGAAAATGTGTGTCCATTGTTGCATGGATGATGGAGTACATAAGGTGAATAACCAACTGATACGCAACGATGTTGCATCAATACTGGATTGCTGAACAGGCTTCTGATAACTTCCGCGCCCGTCATGAATCAGAATCAAGCTAATCACCAAACTCGTTTTATCTTTATTACTGGTGGCGTTGTCTCCTCTTTGGGAAAAGGGATTGCAGCAGCTAGCCTTGCTGCGCTATTTGAAGCCCGGGGTTTAACGGTCACTATGCAAAAGTTGGACCCATACATTAATGTCGATCCTGGAACCATGAGTCCGTATCAACACGGGGAAGTGTTTGTTACTGATGATGGCGCAGAAACTGACCTTGATTTAGGTTATTATGAGCGATTTACCCATGCTAATATGAGTAAACGCTCTAACCTTACTACAGGTCGGGTATATGAGTCCGTGATTCGTAAGGAGCGCCGTGGCGACTATTTGGGCGCAACTGTTCAGGTGATTCCGCATATCACAGATGAAATTAAGGCTGGTATTTTATCGCTTCGTGAAGATCGCGTGGATATCGCTTTGGTAGAAATTGGTGGCACGGTGGGGGATATTGAGTCTTTACCGTTTTTAGAAGCTATTCGCCAGCTTAGGTTTGAGCTGGGGCGTGAAAACACTGCATTTGTTCATTTAACTCTTCTTCCCTACATTGCAACAGCAGGTGAGCTTAAAACCAAACCAACGCAACACTCTGTGCAAAAGCTGCGTGAAATCGGCATTCAACCTGATGCCTTGTTGTGCCGAAGTGAGCAAGATATTCCAGAGACTGAAAAGAATAAAATTGCATTGTTTTGTAATGTGGCGAAAAAGGCTGTGATTGCTTTGCCAGATGTGGATACCATTTATGCTGTACCTTTGGTATTGCGAGATGGTGGTTTGGGTTCTGTGCTTTTGCAACACTTTAACATGGAAAACAAAACACCAGACTTAAGTGTATGGGAAGATATCTGTCATAAGATTCGTACTCCAGAGCGCATGATTCGCATTGCGATTGTGGGTAAGTATATCAAGCTTGCAGATGCTTATAAGTCGATCAATGAGTCATTGATTCATGGTGGCATGGTACATGATGTGCGAGTATTGATTGAATATGTTGATTCAGAGAGGCTAGAGAGTGCTGATGTGTCTGTTTTGGCAGATGTTGATGGTATTTTAGTACCTGGTGGCTTTGGTGAACGCGGAACTTTGGGTAAAATGAAAGCCATTCAATACGCTAGAGAACATAAAAAGCCTTTCTTGGGTATTTGTTTGGGTATGCAAATGGCAGTGATTGAATTTGCACGCAATGTTGCTGGCTTAGAAGATGCCAACAGCAGCGAGTTTGATGGTAATACACCACACCCTGTGATTGCTTTAATGACTGAGTGGGAAGAAGATGGTCGAAAGGTCATGCGTGATGCCTCATCGGATATGGGTGGAACCATGCGCTTGGGTGCATACCCTTGTAAAGTGGTCGAGGGTACGACTGCGTATCAAGCTTATGGGCAAATGGATGTGTATGAAAGACATAGACACCGTTATGAGTTTAACAATATATACCGCAAGCAGCTTGAAGAGGCAGGTCTAGTGATTTCAGGCACACTGCCTGATGACTCATTGGTGGAAATGATAGAAGTTGCAGATCACCCATGGTTTGTTGCCAGCCAGTTTCACCCTGAGTTTAAGTCGCGCCCTTATGCCGCACACCCTTTGTTTGCAGGTTTTGTGGGCGCGGCTAAACAACAGGCTATATAATGAAGCAACACCATATTCATATTGCAGATTTCACAATAGGTAATGATTTGCCTTTTGTCTTGTTTGCTGGCCCTTGCGTGATTGAAGGTGAAGATTTTACGCTAAATGTTGCCACACAAATCCGTGATATTTGTCGGGATGTTGGGGTAAGCCTGATATTCAAGTCCAGCTTTGATAAGGCGAACAGAACCAGTGTGGATGGCTTTAGAGGGCCGGGTTTGGATGAAGGTTTACGCATTTTGCAGCGGGTCAAGGATGAAGTGGGCGTACCTGTGATTACAGATGTTCATACACCTGATCAAGTTGATAAGGTCGCAAAGGTTGTGGATGTTTTGCAAACACCTGCATTTTTATGCAGGCAAACTGATTTTATCACAGCAGTGGCAAAGTCGGGCAAACCCGTGAATATCAAAAAGGGGCAGTTTTTAGCACCGTGGGACATGCCACATGTGTTAGATAAAGCCAAGTCAACGGGAAATATGGATGTGATGTTGTGTGATCGAGGCACAAGCTTTGGTTACAATAACCTTGTATCTGATTTTCGCTCTTTGATGGTGATGGCGGAAACAGGTGCGCCTGTGGTTTATGATGCCACGCATTCAGTGCAACAACCAGGTGGGCTTGGTGGTGCAACAGGAGGCAATCGGGAATATGTCCCAGGCTTGTCACGCGCCGCGGTTGGTGTTGGTGTGGCGGCTGTGTTTATGGAAGTGCACCCAGATCCTGATCGTGCCAAGTCTGATGGACCCAACTCCGTGCGTTTATCTGATTTGAAAAGGTTATTGCAAGTATTGAAAAATATTGATGAGATCATCAAGTTTTAGTTTATAAAAGTTTAGTATAAAAAAGAAGTAGCATCAGTAATGGGGCTGATGAGGAGATAAAAAGTGAGTATAATTACAAGTGTACAAGGTCGTGAAATCTTTGATTCACGAGGAAATCCAACGGTTGAGGTTGATGTTCGTTTAGAGTCTGGCGCGTTTGGTCGGGCTGCTGTGCCTAGTGGAGCTTCAACGGGGCAACACGAAGCGGTGGAATTGCGCGATGGTGGAAAGCGACTGGATGGCAAGGGAGTACGCAACGCTGTTGGTTTTGTCAATGGTGAAATTGCCAAGGCAGTTGTGGGCTTGGATGCAGCCGATCAGCGAGGGCTGGATCACTTATTGATTGAGCTTGATGGTACACCTAACAAAGCCCGTTTAGGCGCAAATGCTATTCTGGGTGTGTCGTTAGCGGTTGCCAAAGCGCAAGCGGCAGAAGATGAAGTTTCATTGTTCAGGCATATTGGTGGAGATGACGCTGTATTGATGCCTGTACCATGTATGAATGTGATTAATGGTGGCTCTCACGCAGATAACAGCATTGATTTTCAAGAATATATGATTGCACCAGCAGGAGCTTCAAGCTTTTCAGAGGCTATGGATATGGGTGCGGAGGTATTTCATGCTCTGCAATCTGTGCTGCGAAAAGGTGGACATATTACCGCAGTCGGTGATGAGGGTGGCTTCGCCCCCAACCTTCACTCCAATGAGGAAGGTATTATTGTGGTACTGGAAGCCATTGAGAAAGCGGGTTTGAAAGCAGGTACAGATATTGTGCTGGCGGCTGATATGGCTGCGTCTGAATTTCATAAACATCATGCTTATGTGCTAGCAGGTGAAGGTGGTCGTCGCCTGGATTCGGATGCCATGGTTGATTTTATCGAAGACTTATGTCGCCAATACCCGATTGTATCCATTGAAGATGGTTTGGATGAAAATGATTGGGAAGGTTGGAAAAACCTGACAGACAGGTTGGGTGAGAAAGTACAACTCGTCGGTGATGATTTATTTGTGACCAACCCTGAAATCTTAAAGCGGGGTATTGATCAAGGTATTGCGAATGCGCTGTTGGTTAAAGTGAACCAAATTGGAACATTAAGTGAAACCATTGAGGCGGTGAAAATGGCACATGATGCAGGCTATCATTCCATGATGTCGCATCGTTCTGGTGAAACTGAGGATACGACAATTGCTGATTTAGCTGTGGCACTGTCTTGCGGTCAAATCAAAACAGGATCTGCTTCACGCTCTGATCGCATGGCAAAGTATAACCAGTTGCTTCGTA
Organism: Ghiorsea sp.; assembly: GCA_026982535.1. Taxonomy (GTDB): domain Bacteria; phylum Pseudomonadota; class Zetaproteobacteria; order Mariprofundales; family Mariprofundaceae; genus Ghiorsea. The sequence continues at coordinate 6,606 of JALSGX010000241.1, forward strand.
TTGAAGAAGAGCTTGGCGATCATGCAAAGTTTGCAGGTATGTCTGCATTTTCAAGAGGCTAACATTTGAAAATGGGCTTAAAACAGCTGCGTAAGTGGCTGCTTTATAGCGCAGGTATGGCTATCATTATACTCATGCTTTGGGATTTATTTTTTTCCAAACATGGGTATTTTGTTTTTAAGGCAGAACAGCGTGCTGCGCAGCAGTTGATTGATGAAATTGAAGCATTAAAAGCCGAAAAGGCACGCTTGCAACAAGAAGTGATTCGTTTGCGGGAAGACCCTAAAGCTTTAGAAACCATCATTCATGAAGAGTTGGGCTATGTTTACCCAGATGAAACCATGGTGATTATGTCCAGACCGCAAGAAAAAAATGAGGTTAAATAAAATGAGTAAGGTTGTTACACGGTTTGCCCCATCGCCTACAGGTTTGATGCACTTGGGCAATGTGCGTACCGCAATGCTAAACTGGATGTTTGCGCGCAAGATGGGCGGTACATTTTTGCTTCGCTTTGAAGACACCGACCAAAGCAGATCTGAGCAGCAGTATATTGATGCGCTTAAAATGGACATGTTGTGGCTTGGGTTACAATGGGATGGTGAACCGCTATTTCAATCAGCACATGCCGAACAACATCGTACAGCACTGGAAAACCTTGCTGAAGCAAACCTTGCATATCCTTGTTTTTGTACTGAAAGCCAATTGAACCTAGATAGAAAGCTTGCGACATCGCGTGGTTTGCCACCGCGATACAATGGTCGCTGCCGAGCTTTGTCGGCAGAAGAAAGACAAGCCAAGCTGGATGCAGGCGAAACCCATACTTGGCGCTTGGCGGTTCACGCCGATAGCGGTGAAGTTGTTGTACCTGATTTATTGCGGGATAATGTGGTGTTTTTGCGTAAAGATTTGGATGACCCTGTGGTGGTTCGCTCGGATGGTACATTCACCTTCTTGCTACCCAATGCTATTGATGATGCGATGGATGGAGTGACACATGTACTGCGTGGTGATGATCACTTAACCAACTCAGCTTATCAGGTCTGGATGTTGGAATCCTTGGGTTATACTGCGCCTGTATGTTTGCACCATGGTCTTTTATTGGGTGAAGATGGGGCAAAATTATCCAAGCGAACAGGCAGCCACAGTGTGGCTGATTTGCGGGCGGCAGGCTTGTTTCCTGAAGCTTTGCAACAAGCCATGATTCGTTTAGGGCACCCCAATATTCCTGATGATGCGCTATCACTTGATGCTTTGATGCAGCACACGGATGTTGAGCATTTATCCACTTCATCTGTGCGTTGGTCCAATGATGATATGTGGCGCTGGCATACCAAGATATTGCATAGCAAATCCGCATCAGAGCTTGCGCCGTTGCTACGACAAGCTTTGGCGAAGCATCATATTGATATGGATGAGAAGCAGCTATTGGCGTTGGCTGAAATGATGCGTGGTAACTTAAACCGTGTTGAAGATATTCTGGATTTTCAACGCTTGTTTGATGAAACATCTGATATTTCCGATGAACATGTGGTGGTATTACAAGAAGCGGGCAGCGTATTTTTCAATCATGCGCTCACTACTGCCAAAGCAACATCTGGAACAGATTGGAAAGCTTGGACAACGGCACTAAAAGAAGCTTCAGGCGTTAAAGGTAAAGCCTTGTTTATGCCACTTCGTATCGCACTCACAGGGCAGGCACATGGTCCTGAGATGAGCAAGGTGGTGGTATTTTTGGGTGCTGATGGCATACAAATACGACTACATCAGGTGTTGGAGTTGATAGGTGGCTGATTTATACATTTACAATTCACTCACGCGGCAAAAAGAAGCCTTTCGGTCTTTAGAAGAAGGCAAAGTTGGCATGTATGTTTGTGGTGTGACTGTGTATGACCAATGTCATGTGGGTCATGCGCGGGTGATGGTGGTCTTTGATACGATTTATCGCTGGCTGATGCAGTTGGGTTATGATGTCAATTATGTGCGTAATTTTACGGATGTGGATGATAAAATTATTCAACGCGCCAACCTTGCCAAGATAGATATTGATGAGCTTACTGATTCCATGATTGATGCGTTTCATCGGGATATGGATGCTTTGGGCTGTTTGCGTCCATCGCTTGAACCCAGAGCGACCACGCATATGCCTGAAATGATTGCCATGATTCAAGCTTTAGTCGATAAAGGTTTTGCTTATGTGGTAGAATCTGGCGATGTCTTGTATGCCGTGCGTCAGTTTGCTGAATATGGGCAATTATCGGGCAAAAACATTGATGAGCTTGAAGCAGGTAGTAGGGTGGAAGTTGATTATCATAAACGAGACCCACTTGATTTTGTGTTGTGGAAACGAGCCAAACCTGATGAGCCTTCATGGGATTCACCGTGGGGCAAAGGTCGCCCAGGCTGGCATATCGAGTGTTCTGCCATGAGTTGTAAACATTTGGGGGCAACCTTTGATATTCATGGTGGTGGTAT
>JALSGX010000242.1 GCA_026982535.1 Ghiorsea sp.
TCGCTTTGATTTTGGTTATGGCTTAAGCACGCAATTGATACCAATTTTGCAAGAGATGGATTGTGAATTAATCATCACGGTAGATAATGGTATTTCGTCAATTGATGGCACACAGGCCGCCCTTGATGCGGGTATGCAAGTGATTATTACCGACCATCATTTACAAGCCGAGGTGTTACCCAATGCCGATGCTATTGTTAATCCCAACCTCAATGGCGATGAATTTCCCAGTAAAAATTTGGCAGGCGTTGGTGTAGTGTTTTATTTACTGGCAGAAACTCGTACACAACTCACTCAATCCAACCACTTCACCGATAAACAAATCAACCCACCCAATTTAGCTCAATGGTTAGACATCGTCGCTTTAGGCACAGTTGCTGACATGGTTGGACTGGATGATAACAACCGTATATTGGTTGCCGAAGGCATCAAACGTATTAAAGCAGGACGAACCATTGCAGGCATAAAAGCCTTACTTAAGATTGCTGATAAAGAGTTGGCCAAAACGACCACCGAAACCTTTGGTTTTGTTATCGCACCGCGTTTAAATGCCGCTGGACGATTAGAAGACATGAGCATTGGTATCGAATTACTCACCACCGATGACGAACAACAAGCCATGATACTGGCACACAAGCTGGATGTGATAAACCACCAACGCAAAGAAATTCAAAAAGACATGCAACAAGTCGCCGATAGTGTCGTTAATGAACTGGATAAAATCAAACGCTTACCCGATGGCATTTGCCTATTCCACAAAGGTTGGCACCAAGGTGTAGTGGGATTATTGGCATCCAAGGTTAAAGAAAAAACCAACCGACCTGTCATCGCATTTGCACCAGAAAATGACGAATCTCAAATACTAAAAGGCTCAGCACGCAGCATTACAGGCTTTCATATCCGCGATGCCTTAGTGGCTATCGAAACAAACCACCCACAACTCATGCACAAATTTGGTGGGCACGCCATGGCAGCAGGACTTTCCATTAATCGCGAAAACTATGAAGAATTTCGTCATATTTTCAACGATTACGTCAACAAAACCCTCACCGAAGAACAACGCCAACACACCATAGAAACCGATGGCGAACTCGAATCGGTCGATATTTGTCTTGCTGTAGCCGAAGACCTACAAAACCACGGCCCATGGGGACAAAACTTCCCTGCTCCACTCTTTGATGGCTGGTTTAATATCCTCGAAAAGAAAGAAGTCGGTCAAGGTCACACCAAATTAACCCTACAAACCCAAGATTTTAGCAAAAGAATCGGT
>JALSGX010000243.1 GCA_026982535.1 Ghiorsea sp.
GTTGCGATAACACCATCCAAATTGACTGTAAAATATCTAATGGCTCAAAGCCTGTTATAACTATCGGTTTATGATACACATCGGCAATAAAATCAAAAGGTCGCTCACCTATAACCATACCCACATGCCCTGGAGCTAAAAAACCATCAATACGCATATCGGGTGAGTCAAGCACAGCCTTTATAGTTGGAACCGTAGTTATGTGATTACAAAACAATGAAAAATTAGTGATGCCTTGGTTTTTTGCTTGTATCACAGTCAATGCGGTACTTGGCATGGTAGTTTCAAAACCTAGCCCAAAAAATATCACTTCACGCATCGGATTTCTTTTTGCCAGTTCTAGGGCATCCATGGGTGAATAAGTCATGCGCACATCAGCACCATCGGCTTTGGCTTGCAACAAACTTTTTTTAGAACCTGGCACTCGCATGGCATCACCAAAGGTGGTAAATATCACTTCTGGACGCTCGGCAAGTTCCACGCAGTTATCCAAGCGACCCATTGGTAAGACACAAACTGGACAACCTGGCCCATGAATCATTTCCACCCAATCAGGCAACATTGGTTCGATGCCATAGCGAAAAATCGTGTGCGTATGACCTCCACAAAATTCCATCAATTGTATCGGCATTGCACCATCTTTTATGCCTAGTTTTTCTTTTAAACCATTTATTTGACTGATTAATGCCTTAGCTTTGGCAGGGTCTCTAAATTCATCTACGTATTTCATGTTTGCTCCGTATTTTTGCCAAGTAAACCACGATTATCCGCTAATAATGTATGCACCAAATCCCATAAGATATGATAGCAAGCCACATGTACCTCTTGGACGCGGTGTATCGAGTCGGTTTCAACCACCAAACAATGGTCTAACAAGCCACTATTTAACATTGCTCCGCCTTTGTCTCCTGCAAAGCCTATGGTTATCAATCCTAAGTCTTTGGCTTTGTTAAAGCCTTGCATTAAATTTTCTGAATTACCGCTGGTGGAAAATCCCACCAAACAATCGCCTTGGCGAGCATGGGCATTAATTTGCCGTACAAAAATATGCTTAACGCCTAAGTCATTGCTAATGGCTGAAATCATAGCGGTATCAATGCACAAGTTCATTGCTGGTAACGCAGGACGACCAGTGGTTACAGGATGTTGAAACTCTACAGCTAAATGTGCCGCATCACAACTTGAACCGCCATTGCCCATGGTAAATAAACGCCCTTGGTTTTGATAACTTTTTGCTATGTCTTTGGCTGCATTAATCAAAG
>JALSGX010000244.1 GCA_026982535.1 Ghiorsea sp.
ATACTTTTAGCAGGTTTACTGGCGTTGGGCGTGACAACCGCAGCGCAAGCAGCAACTTATGATATTGATGATAAAGGCGCACATGCCTTTATCCAGTTTAAGGTGAGCCATTTGGGATACAGTTGGTTGCTTGGTCGCTTTAATACATTTCATGGTACATTTACTTATGATGAGAAAAACCCAAGTGCATCATCGGTGCAAGTGGTGATTGATACGGCAAGCGTGGATACCAATCATGCTCTTCGAGACAAACATTTAAGAAGTAAAGACTTCTTGATGGTTGACCGCTACCCTGAAGCTAGATTTGTCAGTACATCATTCACTGAGAATGGTAAAGATATTGAAATTAAAGGGAAGTTTACCTTTCATGGCGTAACCAAAGATATGACCATTAAGGGCAGGCATATTGGTGCAGGTAAAGATCCTTGGGGCGGTTATCGTCGTGGGTTTGAGGGCTGGGCAAGCTTTAGAATGGCTGATTATGGCATGCTGTATAACTTAGGTCCTGCATCGGAAGTGGTGCACTTGTATTTCTCGGTTGAAGGTATTCGCCAGTAAATGTTGCTTTATTGAGAATATCGATGCTGTACTAGCGTTTAGAGGATATGAATGAAATATGGATTCCCTTCTTTGCGGGAAAGATGAAAAGGGATGAGTTATGGGTTTATTGGTGGAAGGGAAATGGGTTGACCAGTGGTACGATACCGAGACGCATGGAGGCAAATTCGTGCGCCAAGATTCTGCTTTTCGGCAACATATTGGTGATGCTGACTTTCCGGCACAAGCAGGGCGTTATCATTTATATGTATCGCTGGCTTGCCCCTGGGCGCATCGCACCCTGATATTTCGTCAACTTAAAGATTTGACGGATATGATTGATGTAACCGTAGTGTCGCCAGATATGTTGGAGCAAGGTTGGGAATTCAAACCTAAGGCTGAGCCGCTTTATGGTTACCACTATGCGCATCAGCTTTATACCCATGCCAAGCCAAATTACACAGGGCGGGTGAGTGTGCCGATCTTGTGGGATAAACAAATGCGCACCATTGTCTCCAATGAGTCATCTGAAATCATTCGTATGTTTAATTCAGCATTTAACCACATCACGGGCAATACAGATGATTATTATCCTGAAAGCTTGCGTCCTGCCATTGATGAAGTGAATGAAGATGTTTATCACAATATCAATAATGGGGTGTATAAGTGCGGCTTTGCGACCACACAAGACGCGTATGATGAAGCCTTTGTAAATTTGTTTGTAGCATTGGACAGGGTAGAGTCACGATTGGCTTCCAATACATATTTGCTTGGAGAGAGGCTAACCGAAGCGGATTGGCGTTTGTTTACCACGCTGATTCGTTTCGATGCTGTATATTTTGGGCATTTCAAATGCAATCACAAACAAATTGCCGATTATCCTCATATGTATCGCTATCTCAAAGCGTTATATGCCATGCCACATATCGCAGAGACAGTGAATATCGACCATATCAAGCGGCATTATTATTACAGCCACAAGCATATCAATCCGACGCAGATTGTACCAAAAGGTGTTCCTGCTATTTTTCAAGGTGGTTAAACAAGCGGGACTAATACATCATGCCACCTTGCTGCTGATAGCTTTGCAACACTTGTGCGGCTTTGTCGCGTAGGATTTTAGGGGTGACCTTGATGCCCCTTTTTTCTAATTCGTTTATCCAATGGGGATGTTTAGCACCTTCATCAAAGCCAATGGCTTGTGCATCTTTAGAAGCTGCTGCATAGGCTAAATGTTTGATACCCGACCACGGTATTGCGCCAAAACACATGGCACATGGCTCGCAACTGGTGAGCAACTCAAAATGACCGTGTTCACTTAAGTTATAAGTTTGCAAGGCTTGTTGCGCAAGAATGATGGCAGTCATTTCGGCGTGGTTGGTGGAGTTATGACTGGGTACGACAATGTTGATACCCACCGATAATAATTGCTGGTTTTTAAGGTTAAAAATGGTGGCTGCAAAAGGACCGCCTGTTTGTTGTTTGATGTTTTGTTGTGCTAATTTGATGGTGAAGTCCATGCGCGCTTCAAGGCTGGAAAAATCACCATGAATTTGCACACAAGTGCTGACCCAACCTTTGACCCAAGAAGGTAGATTGAAGCCAGCACTTGTGGTTTGCACAGTATAAGCTGGAATGGTGGAAACCTTAATGCCTGAAGTGGCGAATACCGGTGTACACCATGGTTAAACCATGTTCGTCAGCCGCTTTAACCACTTCTTCATCACGAATCGAACCACCCGGTTGAATTACAGCCGTAGCACCTGCCTCTGCCAAAGCATCCACACCATCACGGAATGGGAAAAAGGCATCGGATGCCACAGCCGATCCCTGGATGGCTTTGCCGCCATGTTGCACGGCAATGCGGGTGGAGTTGACGCGGTTCATTTGCCCCGCGCCAACACCCAATGTCACGCCATCTTTGGCGAAAACAATAGCATTGGATTTCACATGTTTGGCTACTGTCCAAGCAAACATCATATCTGCCCATTCTTCTTCGGTGGGTTGGCGTTTGCTCACCACTTTGCACATATCACGGGTTAAAATATGGCTATCTCGCTCTTGAACCAATAAACCACCGCTCACACGCTTGAAATCAAGCCCGCCTGCAACGGGGGAAACCGATGGTGCAAGCAACACTCTCAGGTTTTTCTTGGTGCTTAATATTTTTAGGGCTTCATCAGAAAAGCCTGGTGCAATGACCACTTCCATAAAGGTTTGGGCAATGAGCGATGCGGTTTTATCATCCAAAGGCTGATTGAATGCGGCAATGCCACCAAATGCCGAGGTGCTATCAGCAGCGCGGGCGCGTTCATAGACTTCAGCTTGTTTGCCACCCATAGCTACGCCACAAGGGTTGGCATGTTTAACAATCACAGCCGCATTTTCAGAGAAATCACGCACACAAGCAAATGCCGCATCGGCGTCGGCGATGTTGTTGTAAGACAAGGCTTTACCCTGCAAGACTTCGCAATCGGCAAGTGAGGCAACAGGGTCTTCCACATCGGCATAAAATGCGCCAGCTTGATGCGGGTTTTCACCGTAGCGCAGTTCATCGGCAGTTTTGATAAATTGACGGGTGAAAATATCAGGGAAATGGCGTTTGCTGCCATCGGTGTTTAGCGATGAGAAATGATTGGCAATGGCACCATCATAAGCGGCAGTATGAGCAAATGCTTTGACTGCCAAGGCACGGCGTTTATTGATATCCAGTGAGCCATCTTTCATCGCATCAATCACCATGTTATAATCAGAAGGATCAACCACGATGGTAACAAAGGCATGGTTTTTTGCCGCAGCGCGAACCATGCAAGGCCCACCGATGTCGATGTTTTCAATAGCATCATTAATCGTGCAACCTTCTTTGGCGACCGCTTCACGAAACGGGTACAAGTTCACGCACACCACATCAATGCGTGCAATACCGTGTTCTTCCATAGATGCCAAGTCGCCTTCATTATCGCGTCTAGCCAAGATGCCGCCATGGACTTTAGGGTTTAGGGTTTTAACACGACCATCCATCATTTCGGGGAAACCTGTGTAGTCAGAAACATCGCGCACTGTAATGTTGGCATCCCGCAATAATTTGGCTGTGCCGCCAGTGGATAAAAGGCTGAATCCTTGCTCAATCAATGCTTGGGCAAAGTCTTCAATGCCAGTTTTGTTGGACACACTTAAAAGCGCGTATTTGATGGGTGATGCAGTCATAATGGATAACCTCAAGGTGAAATAGATGCGCGCAAGCTACGAAAAGAAGATATAAGCGCAATGTGTGGTCATGATTCCACACAAAATAGAATCAATAGTAGATTTTCGGTGAAAAAGTCACTAGAGTGTTACTTATGTCATTGAGCGAAGAAGAGTTGGTATACGCTTATCATGTGCTTTTGAAAGCTTTTCCTGAGGATGTGCATATTGCCCGACCTATGGTGCAGATGCTGCAAAACCGAGGGGACAACAAGGCCGCGCGTGAGCTTGCTATGAAGATGGCAAGGCGGATGCTAGCACAGGGATACTCAACTTACGCGCTGGCATTTATTACCATTTGTGAGCAACTTGATCACCCTGATAAAGATGAAATCGCATCTATGCGAAGCATGGCTGAGTTGACCATGAGCGCAACGGAGCCTGAAGATGCAGGGGAGTTGTTTGAGCTTATTGAAGCACTATCTGATTTTGAAGCACAAGATTTTCTTCGGCAAGGCACATTGGTCAAGGTCAAAGCGGGTGAGGATGTCATTAAGCAAGGTGAAATTAGCCGGAAGTTTTACCTTGTTTTGGAAGGAGAGATGCGCGTGCATGTTCTGGCGCATGGAGGGCAGGATGTAGGCTTAAACCAACTGCACAAAGGTGAGTTTTTTGGTGAGCTTGCTTGTGTTTATCATTTGCCACGCACGGCAACGATTACTGCGGCGCAAGATGCGGTATTGCTGGAGTTTGACGGCAGCATGATTAAGCAACTGCTTGAAAGTTCACCCGATGTTGGCTTCAGCTTTATGGGAGTGGTACAACGACGCATGATTGTATCCATGTCTTACGCGCACCCCTTGTTTGTTGATATTGAAGATGCTGATCGTAAGTGGTTGAGTGAAGAAGCAAGTTTGCAGGAGTTTCAGCAAGGAGAGCTGCTTACCTGTAGTGATGATATGGTGTATATTCTTGCATTTGGTCGGGCGTTGGCGATCCGCGAGGTGCATGGTCGGCAGCTTGAATGCGATATGGATGTTCATAGCATATATGGCAAGCATGATATGCTGGCTTTACCTGAACACACAAAGCTGGTCGCGCAAGAGCGTAGTTTGGTGTGTGAGGTTCCTGTGCGTATTTTTGATACCTTTTTCAAAGCCTATAGTGGTTTTGAACAGTGGGTAAACAAGCATGTGACCGACCGCAATGACTGCCTAGGGGGATAAGCTTTTGTAGTTTGGCGTGTGTTGGCTTATTTTGCTCCTTGTTTTAACCATGTTTTGAGATCACCGCCAGTATATCTTCGACCGTCTTCTGCAAAAATGGTCGGTGTGCCACGAACATGAAGTTTGTCTGCAAGCTGTATATTGGCATCAATGGGTGTTTTACAGGTTGCTTTGGGCAATGTCTTGCCTTTTAGCATCACATCCTGCATGGCTTGGTGTTGATTTTTGGCGCACCAAATGGACTTGGATTTTTCGTAGGCATCTGGGTGAAGCTGTGTTAGTGGAAACAGGAATGTATAAATGCGAAGCTCGTGTTCATTTTGAAGGCTTTGCTCCAAACGCTTGCAATAAGGGCAGTCTGGATCGGTAAACACCGCCATCTTTAAGCCGTTTTCAGGGCCGCTGACAATGGCGTTTTCAAGGGGAAGGTCAGACCAATTGATGCGGTTTATTTCTGCCAGCCGCTGGGCTGTGATGTCGGCTCGGGTGTTGGTGTCAAACATATGCCCATTGATAAGATATTGTCCAGTTTTGTCTGTGTAGAAAATCTGGTCGCCAGTTTGTATTTCATACAAGCCGTTTATGGGCGTGGTTTGTATGCTTTTGATGGGCATGGTGGAAAGTTGTTGGCGGATATCTTTGGTCACACTTGTTGGCGCGTTGGTGTATTGGGTTGCGATTGCAAGGTAAGGAAAGAAAAGCAGGAAGAGGATGGTGATGTGTTTCATGTTGGCTCCATAAAAATAGTTTGGCGCAGACTACGCTGCTTTTTTGCAGTTGTCTCTGAATAAAGCTATGTTTGCCCAATGATAAAGCAAGGCTAGGGGATGTGCAAAGTATGGAGTGGGTTAAAGTCTTTCATTTGATGATGTTTACATCGTGGTTTGCGGGTTTGTTTTATTTGCCTCGCTTGTTTGTGAATCATGCCATGACGCAGGATGCCGCTGTGCATCAGCAACTATCACTGATGGAGGGCAAGCTTTATCGTTTTGTAACACCGATAATGCTGCTCACAATCATATCAGGCATCATTTTGGGATATGATCTTTGGGCGTATGTGCAGCATGCGTTATGGTTTTGGTTCAAAGTTGCTGTTGTGATGTTATTGGTGGTGTATCACCTGTATTGTGGGCACTTGGTGAAGGTGTTTGCGCAAGGTAAAAATACGCGGGATCATGTGTTTTATCGCTTCTTTAATGAAATACCTGTTTTAGGTCTGGTTGCGGTTCTTATCTTTATCATTATTCGACCTTTTTCGTAAATATTCTTGAAAGTCGTTGCTTTCTTTACTATGTTGTTTGATGGGGAAACATACTAGCGTTGAGTCGGCAGGGAGGGGCACTGATTGCAAAAGATATTGGCATATATTGAAAAACGCGCCAAATGGTTAGGGCTTCCCCTTATTGTAGTGATGGCTTCGGTTGCCTTTGCTTTGGCTGTGGTGAAGCCAGCAAGCCTTGTCCAGTTTGAGTTAAAGTCTTTAGATTTCCGTTTTCTTGCGCGTGGTGAAGTGCAGCCCGATCCCAGAATTGCCATTATTGCCGTGGATGATGATGCGCTAGCTGAAGTAGGGCGCTGGCCGTGGTCGCGGGATAAAATTGCGGAAGTTGTTGATAAAGCTTTAGGGCAATATGGTGCTAAAGTGCTTGGTTTTGATATGGTTTTTTCTGAAGAACAAACCAATGTGGTGGATGAAACCATTCGCCTCTTGCATAAGCATGGGAAAGAGAAGCTACCTTTGGAATATACTCAGTGGCTAGAGCAACAGCGCAGCTATGGTGATGTGGACGCAGTGTTGGAGAATACACTGAGAAAACATAAAGACAGACTTGTACCAGGCTACTTTTTTTACTCAGAAGCCGCAGGCGCGCCTGATTTGGTCAAAAGCAAGCTGAAAGAAGAGGCAGCTTTGATGCGTTCACTTGCCATGACTTCATCTTTTTCCAAGCAGGCACTACACAGCTTGCCACATATTGCTGCCATTGAAGGCAATATTCCTCGTATCACACAAGCTGTTGACGCGATAGGTTTTTTTAACTTTTTCCCAGATCCCGATGGCACGGTTCGCCGTGTTCCCTTGATGGCAGAAATGGACGGTTATGTTTATCCAAGCATGGCCATGCAAACTTTGCGTATGTTTCTAGGCTGGCCAGATATGGCGGTGGTGGTGGGTGACGCGGGGGTTGAAGAGGTACGCCTTGGGGCGCTGGACATTGCGACAGATATATCAGGCAGCATGCTGCTTAATCATTATGGTCCAGGCAAAACCTTTCCCCACTATTCCGCGGCAGATATTTTACATAACCGCCTCAATGGTGATGAACTTCGAGACAAGATTGTTATTTTTGGTGTGACAGCCGTGGCTGTGCTGGATATTCGCGCCACACCTTTTGATCCCGTATTCCCGGGTGTGGAAGCACATGCTGTTGCGATTTCCAATATTCTTAATGGTGAGGAGCTAAAGCGACCTTTTGTTGTTGAGCTGATTGAGTTGCTGCTGGTGTTTGTGCTGAGTGTGGTTGCTGGGTATTTGGTGTATGGTCGGTCTCCTGTGGTTCAAGGCTTGATTATTGTCGGCTTTCCTATGGTTATTATTGGCACATCACAATGGCTATTCACATCGCATCACTTATGGATTGAGGAAACTTTTCTTGTGGTGGGTGTGCTACTCTCTACCGTACCTACGGCACTGTTGGGCTACATTATTGAATCGCGTAAACGCGCTTTCATTCATGATGCGTTTTCACATTATCTTGCGCCATCTGTGGTGGAAAATCTTGCCAAAAACCCTGACGCCTTGAAGCTGGGGGGTGAAGAGAAGTATATTACCGCGTTTTTTTCAGATATTGCATCTTTTTCCACTTTTTCTGAGAAGTTGTCGCCTTCTGAATTGGTTGCCTTTTTGAATCGTTATTTAACAGCGATGAGTGATATTATCTTGGAAGAGCAAGGCACCATCGATAAATATGAAGGCGATGCGATTATTGCATTCTTTGGCGCACCTTTGGATATGGATGACCATGCGCTTCGTTGCGTGGTGGCAGCGCTGCGCCAGCAGCAGCGCTTGTTGGAGCTGAGGGAAGAGTGGAAAGCTGAAGGGTTGCCGGAAGTACATATTCGGATTGGTATCAATTCTGGTCCTATGGTTGTCGGCAATATGGGCACAGAATCCAGCATGAACTACACCATGATGGGCGATCATGTGAATCTTGCAGCAAGGCTTGAAGGTGTATGCAAGGCATACCGTGTGCCTATCTTAATGAGCCGTGATACCTATATGGAGGTGCGCGATCATATTGCCGCAAGATTTGTGGACAAAGTGCGCGTGGTTGGGCGCAGCACACCTGTTGATTTATATCAGCCAATGGCATTGCGTGTGGATGTGAGTGATGAGCAGCAGCAAGAGTTTCGCGCTTATGAAAAGGCATGGAGCATGATGCTGCATGGTGAGTATAAGGAATCACTGAAGCTGATGACCAAGCTTTATGCCATGAGCCCGCATGATGGGTTGTATGAAGTGATGATTGCGCGCTTAAAAACATATATCCACTCCCCACCACCAGATGGTTGGACAGGGGTGTTTAACCTGAAGAGCAAATAGACACTTCCATGTTAGGTGGGTATGGATGTTGTCAGAACACTTGTGCATGAGGCTTGGTTGATGGGGAAATACACGCGACAACAACACATCACCAGTATGTTAAAACAACGAAAAAAGCTGTTCAAACAAAGTTTGGTTGAGCAGTTTGGTTGTAGCCCCAAAACCATATACCGAGACATGCAAGAGCTGAATGCCAATGGGCTTTTGCCCAACTTCTATGATGAGCGACACAAGGCGTATCGCCTGGATACGCGGCATTATATAGAAATTCAGGGGCTTTGGTTTACCCCTGAGGAATTGCACGCGTTGCTGCTTATTCAACAACTAACAGAGAAATTAGAGCTTCCTCAAAAAGTATTTTCATATGGTGCTCATATTTACTCTGTTACCCAACCTTTTACATTATTGGGCTGAATAAGATAGAGATGATGTGCACTGTTATGCG
>JALSGX010000245.1 GCA_026982535.1 Ghiorsea sp.
GGATGAAGCAGCGCAACACGCTTTTCATCATAGGTTATACGCCCTATAGTATGAATATCATGTGAAAGGGTGCGGTTTATAGCTTTGGATGTTCTAACACCCATGTTTTGGACCACTGTTCCGTCAATAGATACCGTGCCAATCGGTGCATCACCACCACTACCGCCATCCGCATACACAGGAATGTAGTCCATGCCCATTTCATCTTGGGCAAATACAGGCGAAGTTATGTTTGGATTCATCGGGTTTCGATAAAACAACACTTCTTTTTCCGCCACTTGGCTCACCTGATTTTCCATGTTCATGGCTGTCTCATCAGGCGAAAAGAAATACCCTGCACCAAGCCCAAGGCTCAACATGACCAGTCCAGTTGCTATTGTTTGTTTATTCATCATTCCCTTCCTCGCCTACGGCTGCATCCAACATGGCTACAGCTTGTTTTGCTGATGCAAATGCTTTCCAATATTGGGTTTCATAATTGTATAATGTGATTTGTGCGCGAATCAGATTTAAGAAGTCCACTTTATTCACCTGATACGCAGCCCGCATGGATGCCACAGTTTGTTTGGCTTGCGGGATAATACCTTGCTTGAACAGCGCAACCTGAGCTTTGCTTTGTTCATAACTTGTCAGTGCTTGCGAAATTTCTGCCATCACAGCCTGCTTCGCATCTTGATAAGCAAACCCTTGGCTTGCCAAAGCCGCTTTCTTTTCGCCTGCGTTGGCATCTTGGGTTTCACCAAAGAAAGGCAGACTCATGCTCAGTGTAATGCTGGCAAGGTCAGCTCTATCCACATTGGTCACAGGGTTTGCTGCGCGAAAGCCATAGCTCGCCCCCAGTTTAAAGTCTGGATAGTATGCTTTATCAGCAAGCGATACCTGCGCTTCGGCTGCTTCTAAAAGTTTATGTTGTTTGTTAAGTTCTGGTCTGTATTGCAACGCTTTATCCATCAATACTTGCTCTGCTTGGGCTGCAAGCAATGTTTCTTCCACCGCTTGCGGCAACACGATAGTCTGTTGGGCTGGGCGGTTCAGCACAGTGTTTAAGCGAATAGATTCTTGTTGCCTTGCACTTTTCAGTTGCAGTAGAATATCCAACAGTTTGGATAATTCCAATTGCGCCAAAAGCACATCTTGCTGCAAGCCTTGACCTGTTTTGTATTTACTTTCGGCAATACGAATAAGCTGCTTCAATAATTGTTTGTTGCGGGCAACTGTATCCAAAGCTCGGTCGAGATAAAACAAGCTCC
>JALSGX010000246.1 GCA_026982535.1 Ghiorsea sp.
TACAGCATCAGGGCATGTAGCCATTACAGGCAGTGGCGTGGCAGAATTTGTTGCTGGGGTCAATGGCTTCTCACCCAACATCGGGGCTGAAATTATCAATGCAAGTAACCCTTATACACTCAAGTTCGATGAAACGCGTGTGGCATTGAATATGTTGTATATGGAAAATACGGTTAAAGGGCAGACACTTTATACCCTAAGCATGTCGCAGATTTATGTGAGCAATAGTGGTGTACCAGGTGGTTCAGACTGGGAAGCGAGCAGCACGGGCGCACAAATTGCAGGCGTAGTGCTTGATAAAGCTGCCAAGTCCATCACCTTTAATGGCACAACGCTAACCAGCCCGACGACGGGCAGTGTGTTGGTGCTCAATGGTACTTTAACCGTGATATAATTAGGGTGTAATGGCAGTGATGCCCTCGCCCCGTTTGTCTGATGCACCAAAGAGTTGCCCTGTTTTTCTGTTCCACAAAATAGCGTGCATATTACCATAATTGCGCATGGGTTTGAGCGTATGCCCTTTGGCTTGCAGTTGTTTGATGATTTCGGGGGTGAAAGCGCCTTGCTCGTATTGCACCACATCGGGTAAATACTGATGGTGAAAGCGGGGTTTGTTTATCCATGCCGAGACATCATTGCCGCCTTGCATAAACTCTAAGCCTGCAAGCAAAACCATGCTGATAATGCGCGAGCCGCCGGGTGTGCCAACGATAAACGCACGGTCTTTGCCGAGAATAAAAGTTGGGCTCATACTGGATAACATGCGTTTATGCGGAGCAACGGCATTGGCTTTGCCTTGCACCAAGCCATAAGCATTGGGCTTGCCCACTTGGGTGGTAAAATCATCCATTTCATCATTCAGCAAAATACCTGTGCTTGGGGACACATAACCCGAGCCAAAGCCGTAGTTGATGGAAAGTGTTGCGGCAACCATGTTTCCCTCTTTATCGATGATGGAAAAGTGGGTGGTATCCACGCCATTACCCGATGGGTCGGCAATCAATGCTGTGGCAGGTGTTGCTTTCGTTCCAATGCTTTGGCGAAGCTTGGCAAGGCGTTTGGGATTGAGCAGGTCAGGAATGTCCACGAAATCACTATCACCCAAGAACTCATTGCGGTCTTTGTATGCCCGTTTCATGGCTTCAATCAATAAATGGGTGCGTTCCACTTCAGACAATTCACTTAAATCATCATTTTTTAAAATGCCTAAAGTTTCAGCAAGCACCATGCCGCCCGA
>JALSGX010000247.1 GCA_026982535.1 Ghiorsea sp.
CTGCCCCTTGGGTGAGCCAAGCTGAGGAAACATTATCACTCAAAAATAGTGTTTCTTATGCTTTGGAAAACAACCGCATGTTGTCCATTGCAGAAGCGCAAGTGCAAGCCACACATGCCCAAGTGGGTGCCGCTACGGGTCAATTGATGCCGCGCTTGGATTTATCAACAGGTTTATTTCGCACCAATTCGCCGCTGAACAGCTTTGGCACAAAGTTGCAGCAACAAGGTGTAACCGCTGCCGATTTTGACCCTGCAACATTAAATAATCCCGCTTATATTAATAACTACCTCACCCGCTTAAACTTAACCATGCCGTTGTTTGCAGGCGGGGCAAACTGGGCAGCGCGTTCGGCTGCAAAGTCGCAAGCTGAGGCATCCAGTCATCAGTTTGATTTTCAAAAGCAGCAATTGATTTTCCAAACCATCACTGCTTATGTTCAAACCCGCCAAGCCTTGGCGCAGGTAGAGGCACAGCAACACGCAGTCCGCGCTGCAAAAAATCGATTGAGTGATGCCAAAGCATTGAAGAAGCGCGGCATTGCCATTGAAAGTGATGTAATGGATGCCAATGTGTATGTATTACGCAACCAAGTTTCCCTTGCCCAAGCTCAAGCGCAATATCAAGATGGTCTTGAACGTTTGCGCTTTATTTTAGGCATGAGCAACAGCGAAAGCAGCCTAACATTGACCGAGCCAGTGATTCAATTTCAAGCTGAAAGCGTAGATGACCTCTTGGCACAAGCCTATGCCAATCGCGCTGACTTGCAGGCATTACAAAGCACCGTTGAAGCCGCTGATGCGGGCAAGCGCCAAGCCAATGCAGGTTATTATCCGCATATCAATTTCATCGCAGCCCAAGAGTGGAACAGTGATACCTTCGGGCTAAACAATGACAACACGACCATAGGCATCAACTTAACCATGAACCTGTTTGCTGGTGGCTCAGATAATGCGCAAGCACATGCCGCCGAGTCCAAGCGTATCATGGCAAGTTTGCAGCTCGAAGATAAACGCCAGCACATTGCCAACGAAGTGCGCCAAGCATGGCGTGGACTAAGCATCTCCAATCAGCGTTTACAAAGCGAAACCCAAGCCTTGAATCAAACCTTGGAATCATTGCGTATCAAATCGTTACGCCATCAACAAGGTTTAGAAAACACATCTGACTTATTGGCATCACAAGTTCGCGCCGACCAAGCGCGTGTGATGGTGATTCGCGCAAAGTATGACTTA
>JALSGX010000248.1 GCA_026982535.1 Ghiorsea sp.
GAGATGAATCCAAGTGATGGGGCCAGCTACACCATCAGGGTTTAACCCTTGCTGGCGTTGGAATATCTTCACTTGTTCTTTGAGTGTGTTGTCATACTTGGTTCGCGGCGCACCAATCCAGCTTTGCTTCAAAGCCTTGGTCACTTGCTCTGCCAAATACGCCACCAATGCCCCTTCATGCCCGGGGCGCACGGGTGCTGTGTAACCTGCAGGTGTTTTCCATAACAGTGTAAAATCATTAAAGCTTTGCAGTGCCAACTGTTGTAAGGGTGTTTCAGCGTATGCATCTTGGATTGCAGTGGTTGCCACAGTCCCCGTTAAGCTTAATACCGCTGTGTATGCTGTTTGACCACTCTCATCTGCGACCGAGAGTATGGCAGGGCGGTTTAAGCTGCGCATGGCTGCGATGCCATCTTTTTGGCGCAAACACAAAAGCCCGTTCGCTTGTGCAAAATCGCAAGCATTACCATTGGTTTGGGGATTGTAATCCACGCCCCACGCCGTAAATATGGGTATAAATGAAGTATTCTTGTCGGGTGTGGTGGGCAAGCTTGGTATTGCGGGTTCAGGTGGTGCTTTCACCGCTTCGGATGCAACAGTTTCTTTTTCTTGTTGCGCAACGGCTTGTGTTTCTTCTTTTGCCTTAGGGATGGGTGTAATGCTCACTGGTTTTGTGGGAGTGAGGATTTGTACTTTGTGTTGTGCGGGTATGTTGCTTGGTGGGTTTTGCCAAAGCCATACACTTAACCCTGTAACACATAACAATACAATGAACAGCAACCATGGGTTGCGCGTTTGCTGTTGCTGCACCACTTTACCCAGCACTTCATCTTTGGCTTGTTGTAAAATAGATGTATTCACTTGCTTACTTTCCGATGCATAAGCGCCCAACAATGCGCGGTCGGCAATTAGGTTAATCAACCGTGGCACGCCACCTGTCCATTGATATAACTTGTGTAATACAGGTGTTGGGAAAACGGATTGCTTGTCCAAACCTGCTACAGCAAGGCGGTGGTTCACATAATAGATGACTTCTTTTTTGTTCAGCGGGTTCAGGTGATAGCGGGCAGTGATGCGTTGAGCAAGCTGCCTTAAATCTTGGCGTTGTAACATCTCGGATAATTCAGGTTGCCCAAGCAACATGATTTGCAGCAGTTTTTTGTCGTTGGTTTCCAAATTGGTGAGCAAACGCAACTGTTCCAACACGGATGTATCCAAATTTTGCGCTTCATCA
>JALSGX010000249.1 GCA_026982535.1 Ghiorsea sp.
CAGATGGGTAAAAAAGGTTGGCTTGAACAGGTATGATCATGCTTATGATGTGATGGTCATGGAGGATATTTATTTTTCAGAACCACAAGGTATTGCGGTGGGATATGTGGTTGATGGGCAGATGGATTGGAAAGGGTTACAACAAGCTTGGCAATATCATCAAGCTTTGATCTTGTTAAAACCTATTGCCAATAAATTCTTTAATGTTGAAAGCTTGCAAGATGACCCCAAGCTTGCCGCTGCTTTGTTTGAAGCCTACTGTGTAGGTAAAGATAAAGCGAAAACAGAAGCAAAAATACATACAGGTTTGGATGAGGGTTTTTATGGCTGAATTAAAATGTTTATTGTGGGATGTGGATGGCACACTTGCGGATACCGAACGAGACGGACACCGTGTTGCCTTTAACATGGCGTTTGAAGAAGCGGGCTTGGATAGGCGCTGGAGTGTAGAGACATACGGCGAGTTGCTCAAAGTCACAGGTGGTAAAGAGCGTATCAAGTTTGATATTCAGCGAGGCGATATGCCTGATATGCCTGATGAAAAGGTTGCCGAGCTTCATGCACGCAAAACCATTCATTATCAAACTTTGATTGCAGATGGTTTGATTCCACTGCGTGCGGGCGTGCTTCGCTTGCTTGAAGATGCCTATGCGGCGGGGATAACGCTTGGTGTTGCCACAACGACCACACCATCAGCCTTGGATGCCCTGATTGAGCATTCTTTGGGTAAAGTGTGGTTTGATAGATTTGCCGTGCTTGCGGCGGGCGATATTGTACCAGCGAAGAAACCTGCACCAGATATTTATAACTATGCTTTGGATCAGTTGGGTATTGCGCCAGAACATACGGTGGCTTTGGAAGATTCGGGTAATGGTTGGTTGGCTGCGCGGGATGCAGGGCTGAAATGTGTGGTAACGATTAACGATTACACGGCGAACCAAGATTTCACAGGTGCGGATTTGGTGGTCTCTGAATTTGGTGAAGCAGACCGCCCAGCGGTTGATGTGCTTATCAATAAACACAATCTCGGTGATGTGCATCATGTGACTTTAGACCACCTTAGAAAAATCTGCGAAGCTTAATTTTGATTTGCGCGACTGAAGTCGCACTTCCGTAAACATGGAAGTGAGGCTTTAGCCTCGCACAAGTGAAGAAAGAATAGGATAAACCATGCAATTATTTGATACCCACTGCCATATTGATTTCCCTCATTTTGATGAGGACAGGGATGCTGTGTTTGAACGCATGGCAGAGCATGGTGTATCCAAAATTGTAGCGGTGGCTGTTGAAATTGAGCAAACACCGCGTTTAATCAATCTGGTGGAATCACGCGACAATGTTTGGTTTTCTGTGGGTGTTCACCCCAACCATGAAGTAGAGCAAGAGCCAAGTGTTGAAGAACTGGTTGAACTATCCAAGCATGAGAAATGTGTCGCCATTGGTGAGACAGGGATGGATTTCTTTAGAGATGCCTTACCTGCCGATATTCAAGAAACTCGCTTTAGAACGCATCTCAAAGCTGCACATATCGTGGGTAAACCTGTGATTGTGCATATGCGTGATGCTGATGAGGCGACCTTGCGCATTCTAAAAGATGAAGATGTGGCGGGGTGTGGTGGTATTATGCACTGCTTTTCATCAAGCTGGGATGCGGCAAGTGCCGCTTTGGATATGGGGATGTCGATTTCCTTTTCGGGAAATGTGACATTCAAAAACAACCAAGCCTTACGAGATGTGGCAGCCAAAGTGCCTGAAGATATGTTTTTGATTGAGACGGACTCACCCTATTTGGCGCCTGTGCCTAAGCGCGGTAAACGCAATGAACCGACTTATGTGCGCCATGTGGCAGAGTGCCTTGCAGAGGTGCGTGGTGTATCGGTGGAGCATATTGCAGAGGTATCGACCACCAATGCGCTCAAACGCTTTAATCTCTAATTCACCATGAAGTGTATGAAGAACACAAAGTTTATTATTCGTCATTCCCGCGCAGGCGGGAATCCACTGTTTGAGAATAGCTGATGTCTGTATGATGCAGCTTGTTGTAAGTATGGATTCCCGCCTGCGCGGGAATGACGGTTAGGCTATTATTCTAGTGATATATGAGCATATTTAATGATTTATTTTGAGAATGTCACGCTGCGGCGTGGTAAAAAAGTTTTATTCCAAGATTTCAGTTTAACCATTCACCCCAAAGATAAAATTGGGATTACAGGTGCCAACGGCACAGGTAAATCATCATTGTTTGCACTTATTTTGGGCAAGCTGGAAGAAGATAAAGGTGAGTTTCGCACCCAGTCTAAGCTTACCATATCGCATGTTGCCCAAGAAACGCCTGCTTTGGATATGGCGGCTGTGGATTATGTGTTGCAGGGTGATGCTGAGCTTTGTGTTTTAGAAAAGCAGATTGCAGTGGCTGAAACCAAGCAAGATGGCATGGCGTTGACCCAATTGCATGAGCGCATGGATACGATTGGTGGTTATCAAGCCAGAGCAAGGGCAGGGCAGTTGCTTAACGGCTTGGGATTTACGGCTGAACAGGAAAACAATCCTGTGCAAAGCTTTTCAGGTGGCTGGCGAATGCGCCTAAACCTTGCTCAAGCCTTGATGTGTCGCTCGGATGTGCTTTTGTTGGATGAACCAACCAACCATTTGGATTTGGAAGCGGTATTGTGGTTAGAGAAGTGGCTGAAAAGCTATCAAGGTGCGTTGCTTCTCATCTCGCATGATAGAGAGTTTTTAGATAGCACAGTTTCAAGCATTGCCCATATCGAGCAAGGCAAAATCAACATGTATGCAGGCAATTATACCGCTTTTGAACTGCGCAGGGCAGAGCAGCTTGCCTTGCAACAATCTTTGTTTGAAAAGCAGCAGCGCGAAATTGCGCACATGGAAAGTTTTATCACCCGCTTTAAAGCCAAAGCGACCAAAGCCAAACAAGCACAAAGCCGCATCAAAGCTTTGGAGCGCATGGAAAAGATTACATCTGCGCATGTGGATTCGCCTTTTTTCTTCTCTTTTAAGTCTGTGAATGATTTACCTAACCCGCTTTTGCAATTGCAAAAAGTAAGCTTTGGTTATGCTGATAAGCTTATTTTGGAGCAAATCTCTGTAAGCCTTTTGCCTCAAGATAGAATAGGTCTTCTTGGTCCGAATGGCGCGGGTAAATCGACCTTGATGAAACTCATGGCAGGAGAACTTGCGCCTAAAGTGGGCAAGTGTGTTGCTTCCAAAGGTTTGAATATTGGATATTTTGCCCAACATCAGCTTGAGCAGCTGGATGAAACATCAAGCCCTGTGCAACATTTATTTGAACTTAACCCTGAATTATCTGAAAAAGAAGCGCGGCTTTATTTGGGCGGTTTTGCCTTTAATGGTGACATGGCATTGGAACCCATTTCAGGGTTTTCAGGTGGTGAAAAAGCAAGGTTGGTGCTTGCTATGCTGGTGTTTCAGCAGCCGAACTTACTTCTGCTTGATGAACCAACCAATCACTTGGATTTGGAAATGCGCCATGCGCTCACCCTTGCCCTGCAAAGCTTTGAAGGGGCAATGGTGTTGGTGTCGCATGATAGGCATTTGCTAAGAACAGTATGTGATGACTTATGGTTGGTTGCTCAGCAAAGAGTTGAACCATTTAAGGGTGATTTGGATGATTATGCTGTCTGGTTAATCGAGCAACGCTTGGCACAGCAGTCAGAAGCACAGCCAAGTCAAACAGGGGAACACACCCAAGCAGCACGCAAAGCCAAGCGCAAAGAAAATGCGGAAAAACGCAAGGCTTTGCAGGTTAAACACAATAAGCTTAAAAGGTTAGAACAATCTTTGGAGCAATTGCATGCGAAAGAAGCGGAGTTGAATGAAGCTTTAGCCAATAGTGACCTGTATGAAGCGAGTGAAAAAGATCATCTATTAAAGCTCACCGCAGAGCATGGCATCATTAAGCAACAGCTTGTTGAAGTGGAGGAAGCGTGGATAGAATTGAGCGAGGAGTTGGAAGGAGATGTCATGTTGTAAGTTGGGCTTTAACTGTTAGCGCTAAAAAATAGCGGCTGTTTGCGTGTGTTTGAGCGTTTGAAGTATGTCAAATAAAAATGGGTGGTTGTATTCTATTGAAGGTGTCGGTAAGGTGCGCCACCTTTTGAGTGAGAGCGGCTTTAGTAATTTACCTTGATAGGCTGTTCCGATGATGTTGGAGGATAAGCAAAATGCGTGCTTTAGATGATGTAACAGCAGACCAAATTCGTAGTGATATTCCAGATTTCCGTGAAGGTGATACTGTGCGCGTGAATGTGCGCGTTGTGGACTACAAAGACCTTAAAGGTGGCAAAGTGGAAAAGCGGGAGCGTATTCAGGCTTTTGAAGGTGTTGTCATTGCACGCCACAATAAAGGTATTTCAAGCAGCTTTACGGTGCGTAAAATTTCTAGCAATGTTGGTGTTGAGCGTGTATTTCCACTTCACTCACCCATGATTGAGAGTATTGAAGTGAAGCGTCATGGTCGTGTTCGCCGTGCCAAGCTTTACTACTTGCGCGCGTTGCGTGGTAAAGCTGCGCGTATCCGTGAGCGCCGCTTCAACTAATGATTCTGCTTTGATAAGCCTTAGCTTGTGTAAGCTTGAAATAAGCAGGTTGTTCATTTTGAATAAGGGCTCCTTAGTGAGCCCTTATTTGTTTTAATTTTTTTGCGCATGGCGTATATGGAGAGTTGAATGACAACACGCGAAGACTTCTTTCAAAAAGATCTGGATGACGACATTGTCGTGCAAGCTATAAAAAATGAGCTTGGTCGTCAGCGGCATACGCTGGAGCTGATTGCCAGTGAAAATATTGTATCCAAAGCTGTGATGCAAGCCCAAGGTTCA
The DNA here is from genome assembly GCA_026982535.1 of Ghiorsea sp. GTDB lineage: Bacteria > Pseudomonadota > Zetaproteobacteria > Mariprofundales > Mariprofundaceae > Ghiorsea. The sequence continues at coordinate 4,863 of JALSGX010000249.1, forward strand.
GTGCTGACCAACAAATATGCTGAAGGTTATCCTTCTCGCCGTTATTATGGTGGTTGTGAGTATGTGGATAAAGTTGAAGCTTTGGCACAAGCACGCGCAAAAGAAATCTTTGGTGTTAAGCATGTCAATGTGCAGCCGCATTCGGGTTCACAAGCCAACATGGCAGTGTATATGGCAGTGCTTAACCCGGGTGACATGATTATGGGCATGGACTTATCACATGGTGGACATTTAACGCATGGCTCACCTGTCAATTTCTCAGGTCGTCTATACAATGTTGTAGCGTATGGTGTGGAAGAAGGCACGGAGCTGATTGATTATGATGTGATGCAAAAGTTGGCTGAAATCCATAAGCCAAAAATGATTATTGGTGGTGCTTCGGCTTATGAGCGCAAAATTGATTTCAAACGCATGCGTGAAATTGCAGATTCGGTGGGTGCCATACTGTTTGTTGATATGGCGCACTATGCTGGGCTGATTGCAGCGGGCGAATACCCATCGCCAGTAGGGCATGCGCATGTGATTACAACCACCACGCACAAAACATTGCGTGGTCCGCGTGGTGGTATGATTTTGACCGATGATGATGATTTGGCGAAAACACTAAACTCTCGTATTTTTCCAGGCATTCAAGGTGGTCCATTGATGCATGTGATTGCCGCCAAAGCAGTGGCATTTGGCGAAGCTTTGGGTGAGCAGTTTAAGGCAGACCAAAAACAAGTGATTGCCAATGCAAGAGCTTTAGCCAAAACATTGATTGCTGGTGGTTTGCGCGTGGTTTCAGGCGGCACGGATTGTCACATGTTCCGTGTGGATGTGCGTAATCAAGGCATCACAGGTAAAACTGCTGAAGAAGCCTTGGAAGCCGCTGGTATTACGACCAATAAAAATACCATTCCATTTGATCCAGAATCACCATTTGTTACTTCAGGTATTCGTTTGGGCGCATCTGTGATTACGGCACGAGGCATGAAAGAAGCTGAAGCTGAACAAATTGGCGCAATGATTCTTAAAGTGTTGGCTGCACCTGAAGATGCGGCTATTCATGCGGAAGTATTCAAAGAAGTGAAAGCATTAACCGATCAATTCCCTATTTACACCGACTGATTGCTTTATGTTTTGTCCTTTTTGTGCGCATGAAGATACGCGTGTGATTGACTCTCGGGTTATTGAAGATGGTGCGGCAGTGCGCCGTCGCCGTCAATGTGATGCGTGTGGCAAGCGGTTTTCAAGCTTTGAGCGTCCTGAGTTGCGTTTGCCTTTAGTGATCAAAAAAGATGGCACACGAGCAGCATTTAACATAGAGAAAATTCGCAATGGTATGCAAAAGGCATTGGAGAAACGCCCAGTTTCAGCGGATGATTTGGAAAAGTCAGTGTATCATGTATTACGGGCAGTGCAGGAGTCAGGTGAGAATGAAATATCCGCTGATGTGATTGGAGACTATGTGATGGAGCAACTACGAAATCTTGATGGTGTGGCTTATGTGCGCTTTTCATCGGTTTATCGTGAGTTTAAGGATGTGGATGAGTTTTTAACAGCTGTGCGTGCAGCTATTGGCTCACAAACTAAAAGGAGCAGCGATTAGGCTCCTTTTTATCCATTGAATGCTTGGCTAATCAATACGGGTTTTTTCAGCCTGTTCTTGTGCATTTTTACAATCAATACAAAGTGTTGTGACAGGTCGGGCTTGCAGGCGTTTAATGCTAATATCACCACCACAAGCATCACAAATACCAAAGGTTCCTTCGTGAATACGGTGAATAGCCTCACCAATTTTATGGATGAGTTTTAGTTCCCGACTTTTAATGCGAATATCAAAGCTTAGGTCTGTTTCCGCGGCAGCTTGGTCGGCAATATCTGGGAACGCAGTGGTTTCTTGCTCATGCATTTGGCTAACACTTTCAGCTTGTCCTTTTTCTAACTCAGCTTTCCAATCCATGAGTTGTTTTTCAAAATCATCCAGTTGTTTCTTGGTTAAAGCCATTGCTTTTCCCCTTTTTGTTTCATCTGTTGTGATAGCTTTTAGAAAAGCAGTCACTTTATTTTGAGCGGAGTGGATTATAGCGGCGAGGGCATAAATTACAAACTTCAAGCCAAGGGCTGAATATAGCGCTTTCTATGTATTTGAAATAATTGAGGTTAAGTGTTGAATCAATTGCGTCATTTCAGCATCTGTTCCAATGCTAATTCTCAAGTAGTTTGCAATTCGTGGTGCTGAAAAATGGCGAACAATGATGTTTTGTTGCCGTAAGGCTAGGGCGAGGTGCTTTGCATTCAATTCTGGATGTGTGATAAACACAAAATTGGCCTGTGATGGTAAAACTGTGAAGCCAAGTTGCTGCAGTTGTAAGATCAATACTTCACGGGTTTGAATCACTTTTTGGCAGATATCCTTGAAGTATGCGACATCATCAATAGCAGCTGTGGCACCTGCGATGGCGAGCTTGTCGAGAGGGTAGGAATTAAAGCTGTCTTTAATGCGTATTAAGCCTTGAATTAAATCAGGATGTGCCATGGCGAAGCCAACGCGCAATCCTGCCAAAGCGCGTGATTTAGAGACAGTTTGTACCACAACAAGGTTAGGGTAATGTTGAATGAGTGGCACAGCAGACTCCCCACCAAAATCGATATATGCCTCATCAATAATGACAACGCTATCAAGGTTACACTGTAATAAGGTTTCGATCTTTTTTAAGCCTAGACCAATACCTGTTGGCGCATTGGGATTGGGGAAAATAATTGCACCGTTGTTTTGATTATAGTCTTCAATCACAATTTCAAAGTTTTTGTTTAGGGGTATGGTTTTGTAATCAATACCATATAAACCACAATATACAGGATAAAAACTGTATGAAATATCAGGAAAAAGTAGAGGCTTGTTATGTTTGAGCAAGCCTTGAAAAATATGCGCCAATACTTCATCGGAACCATTACCAACAAAGACTTGGTTGATATTCAGGTTGTAAAAATTGGCAATACTCTGTTTTAAGGTATCGCTGTTGGGATTGGGGTATAAGCGTAAATCTTGATTTGCTGCGTTTTTGATGGCTTGCAGGGCTTGCGTTGAAGGTGGGTAGGGGTTTTCATTAGTGTTTAGCTTGATGAGTGTATTGTTGGTTTTGGGTTGTTCACCTGGGGTATATGGGGTTAGGGTATGAACAATATCACTCCAAAACTGACTCATATGATTTAATCTCCCCAAAGATATTCCAATAGGGCTACGGTAAACATAAGCGTGTTGAGGTTCAAGTTTTTCATGGTAAAACCTGCTATAAGTTGCATAAGTGTATGCTATTGCTAACTTGCGATCTTATCTAAGGTATTCGTTTAAGGGATTTATGGTTCATTGGTTCAATGATTAGACAGCAAAGTTACGATAGACCGCGACAACGCATGGTACAGGAGCAAATTATCAACCGTGGCATTACTTCACCACGGGTAATCGCAGCTATGCGCCAAGTATTTCGCCATGATTTTGCAGGCGAGGCATTACGAACGCATGCCTACAAAGATAAATCACTACCGATTGGTGAAGGGCAAACCATTTCCCAGCCTTATATTGTTGCCAGAATGACAGAGCTTTTGGACTTAAAGGGGCATGAGCGTGTTTTGGAGATTGGTACAGGCTGTGGTTACCAAACTGCGGTTTTATCGTGCCTTTGTAAACGCGTGTATAGCATTGAGCGTATTGAGTCTTTGCATCATCTGGCAAAGAAGAATCTACGCAAGGGAAGGTATAGTAATGTGATGCTCAAGTGTGGTGATGGCCTTTTAGGTTGGGAAGAGTATGCACCATTTGATGCGATTATAGTGACTGCTGGAGGCTTTGCTTCGGATTTATGGTTGGAGCAGTTGGTGGATGGGGGTATATTGCTGTTGCCTGAAGGCGAAGCTAAATCACACCAGTTGGTGCGAAGGAGAAAGCTTAAGGGTGAGGTCCATGAAGAGTATTTTGATGAT